>JAJBAV010000001.1 GCA_020532085.1 Candidatus Cloacimonadota bacterium
AGACTGTATGACTCTTTGAAACAACTTGAAAAGGCAGTTGTTGACTACTTCGACACAATTACCCCAGAGGTTTTGAGACAATTATGCGCCTGCTCGTATATATGATGTTACAATATGGAACCTGTATAATGCCCAGATGCGAAATACGACAACATGAGGGTGAAGTGGCCGGGCACCCCGCAGAGGAGCGAAGCGGTGCCACTTTGGCCATTAAGGCCATTTCCCGGGCCCCGGACACGCCTCCCGCCTGATAGCCGCATTTGATGCGATGATCAGGCGGGGGGCGTGGGAGGGGGATGGAAGCGAGCGCTCAAGGCGTGACTGACAGGACATTGCGGTGGGTAAGCATTTTTTCGCCACCAGGCTTTACCCACTCAGTTAGAATGAGAGCCTTAGTTTGTATTGTCTTCAGACGGACCAATTCAGGCCCGGGGCCCAAAATGGCTTTTGGGCTTTTTGCCTTGGCCGAAATCAACCTGATCAGACGGAAGCGGAAAGTGTCTTGACTTTGTTCAGATATCCCTGCATGTCAAATTTTCGTTTGAGACCGGCGGAATTCATGTAGCGCACACTTCCGAACACAGCGCGGGATTGCCAGGGCCGGTCATGCTTGCCGAAGCACCAAGCGATGCCGGCAAATGAATTGGGGTCGCGGCCGTCCAACTGGTATTTATTGTTCAGCCACAGCATCAGCTGGAAAGCGGTTTCGGGGTCCGGGGTCCATTCGATGAGCCTCTTTCCCCAATACATGCGCAAGTAGTTGTGCATCTTCCCAGTGCTCACCATCTCCTTTTGGGCCGCGTTCCAGAAAGGATCTGCCGTGGCGGCGGATTCCAGTTCCTCAGCGCTGTAGATATAAGGCCTGGCGTCGAAGATGTGGTCGTTGAGGCTCTGCCTGGCCCAGAGCGGAACGCAGGCGAAGCTATCATAGTCGGGATTGAACCAGCAAAAATTGCAGCTCAGTTCCCTGCGGACAATTAGCTCCTCCAGAAAGGAGGCCAGCCCGGCCTGATGGGAATCTAGGCCGCTTTTATCGCGGATCAGGCCAGCGGCGGCGTAAGCCGGTACCTCATTGTATTCCAGAGCCGCCAGCGCCACTTCCAGAGCGGAGAGCTGACCAAAATGCAGCCAGGGGCTAAGATTGCTCTGGATATTCAAAGAGGGATCGTTGCGTTTTTCAGCGTAAAGTCTAAGCCTGTTGAATAAAAACAGCACCCAGCGTTTGTACGCTTCATTGTAACCACCGCTAAATGAAGTTGACAAACCCACCGAGAGATCGATCCTCAAGTGTTGGGTGGCAAATTTCCACAAGTGCGCAAACCTCACGCGTGGTTTCACTTCAAGATGGGCGATCGATCCCGGTATGGTTGGTGGCGCTTTGTCTGTTAGACTGTAATCGGGCCCTTCCACAGGTTCCAGCCAGTTCTCCAAATGCTTCAGGATCTTGCCCCGGATGGTGGCGGCAGAGTATTCCTCCTTGTTCGAAACAATCTCCACCGGGACCACCGTGTCGCTTTCCACCTCCAGCCAGCGCTCCGGGCCGAGTTTCGCGTAAAGCTGTTCCCGCCAGAGCCGCTGCCAGCGCAGATATCCCCGGTCGGTCACCACAAATCCGCTCTTCCCGGCGATCGTGGCTATCACTTCATCAGGTTTGCCACTGCAGAGATAAAAGGCGATACCCAGTTCAGACAGCCGCTGCGCTGTTTCCGCCAAACCTTCCAGCATAAACCGGTAGTGACGGAGATTGGCGTCCGGCACTTCATCACTGAGCACGAAAACCGTTATCAGAGGTATTTGCCAAGCCGAGGCAAGTTCGGCTGCCTTGTTCAAAGCATGGTTGTAATCCACGCGCTGGCTCTGCTGCATCCAATAGAGCACAAATTCAGTTCTGCCCCTCGTTGCAGGCATCTGCCCGCTGATCCTGGCTGGGTTCATCTTCTTTTCCCCGTTAACTGTGGTTTTTGCTGGACAATATCCGCGCGGGCGGAATTGTGTCAACCGATATCCCCCCGTAAGTGTTTCCCCAGTCTCAGGAAAACAGCGGGGCTGGAACGAAAGTTGCATTGGTTGGCTCGTAATGAAGCTGCAAAGATCGTCTCAAACCAGCCTGAAATAGTGAACAAATGAGGAAAGATGACCGTTTTGATCATTGCGACGGTGCTCCTGATAGCCTTTTGGACCCATGAATTCTGGCGGCACCAGCGCAACGTGAAAGCAATCCCCGTGCGGATCCACGTGAACGGGACCCGAGGGAAATCCAGCGTAACCCGTCTGATCGCGGCCGGGCTTCGCGCCGGCGGCAAACGCACGGTGGCCAAGATCACCGGCACCCTGCCGCGCGTGGTGCTTCCGGACGGACGGGAGGCCGCGATCATACGCCTGATGGGAGCGAATATCATCGAACAGAAGTACATTTTCCGCCACGCCGTGAGCGATAAGCCGGACGCCATTGTGGTTGAATGCATGGCCGTGAACCCGGTTTTCCAGTGGATCACGGAGCGCAAGTTCGTGCGCAGCACCATCAGCGTGATCACGAACTGCCGCGCCGACCATCTGGACCTGATGGGTTCCACGGAACAGAGCGTGGCGATGTGCCTCAGCAACACCATCCCCCACGGCGGCAACTGCTACACGGCGGAAAACGTTCACTTCGGCCTGCTGGAAAAGGTTGCCCACAAACGTCATTGCCAGATCCACAAGGTGCGCCCCGTGGATGTGACCACCAAGGAACTGGCGCAGTTTCGCTACATCGAGCATGCAGAAAACGTGCAGCTCGCTTTGGCCGTCTGCGCCGAAGCGGGAATTCCCCGCGATGTTGCGCTGCGAGGCATGCAGAGTGCCAATCCCGATCCCGGCGCCCTGCGCAAGTATGTGATCCACGAAGGCCATAAACTGATCACCTTTTACAACGTTTTTGCCGCCAATGATCCCGATTCCACCGCCCGCGTGATCGACATGGTCACCGGCCATCTCAGCAACGTGGCCAAGATCGTCATCCTGAACAGCCGGGCCGACCGGCTCTTCCGCTCGCACCAACTGGTGGACGCGGTCATCAAGCTGGATTATTCTTTTCTGCTGCTCACCGGCGAGATTTGCGACAAGGTGGAAGCCTACGCCCTCCAGGCCGGGGTCCCCAAAAACAAGCTCATCACTCTCGGCGAGCCGCTGCCGGAGGAGATCTACCGCAAGGTGGTGGAACTCACCTCCGGCGAATCCCACGTGCTGGGGATCGGCAACATGGCCGGCAGCAAAAAATATGGCGCGCAGATCGTTGCGCATTTCAAGCATAAATCGAGAAAGCAAAATGAGGAATTAAAGTGGTTGAAGCAGTAATTCAGGCCGCGGTTGGCCTGGGCGTGATCATCAGCCTGATCTTCAGCGAGATGCTGGGCGCTTCCGCCGGCGGGATCGTTGTGCCTGGCTATCTGGCCCTCTATCTGGACAAGCCCATGCAGATCCTGGGTACCCTGGCGGTGAGTTTGCTCACCTGGGGGATCATCCGGATCATCTCCCAATTCACGCTGATGTTCGGCAAACGCCGCATGGTCCTGAGCATTTTGATCGGATTCATCCTCGGCTGGGCCACCCGGCTGCTTGTGTTTCAAAACATCACGGTCTATACTTTTCAGATGCAGTCCATCGGCTACATCGTGCCCGGCCTCATCGCTAACTGGTTCGAGCGCCAGGGCTTCGTGAAAACCATCACCACCATGGGCATTGCCGCCATCGTTGTGCGTCTGGCCCTGATGGTGATCTTCAACGGGGAGGTCTAAGCATGTACCGCCCCTCCCTCAAATCCGGTTGGTCGCTGATCCTGCTCTTCGCGCTCAGCCTCGTCCTCTTCCTCATCGCCCACTTCAGCTACGTGACCATCAAGGCCGATTTCCACGAAGAAAAAGTGGCGGCCGCCCAAACCATGGCCGCCTTCATCGACAGCCTGAGAGCTGAACAGCAAAACCTCGGCATCCCCTTCGATCCCATCAACGATCCTTTCCAGACCGGCCTGATCGGCATCGCCCGCAGCACCATCACCACCGATCGCGGCTTGCTCTCGGAAAAACAGGCCGCCCTCAATCCCAATCTGGCCGCGGTCTTCGTGGAAGAATTTTCCCGTCAGGGCCTCAAAGCCGGCGATCACGTGGCTGTGGCCATCACCGGCTCCAATCCGGGAGCGAACCTGGCCCTCTATGCCGCCCTCGAGGCGATGGAACTGGAACCCGCCATCATTGCGGCCCTCTCCTCCGCATCTTATGGCGCCAACCTGGAAGAATACACCTGGCTGGACATGGAGGCCATCCTCAAAGATAAAGGCCTGATCGATTTCGGCTGTCAATACGCCTCCCTCGGCGGCAAGGACGACCTCGGCATCGGGCTTTCCGACCCTGGCATCGCGGCTTTGTTCGATGCCATGTCCCGCAACGGTGTGGGCCAGATCCTCGGCGCCACCCTGGCCGACAACGTTCAAGCCCGCGTGAGCGCCTACAATCAGCTGCTGCCGGAAGGAAAGCGCTACCGCCTGTTCGTGAATCTGGGCCGCGGCCTGGCTAATGTGGGCAGCATCCCGAATGCCAACCAGATCCGCGAAGGCCTCAATCCCAAACTGGCCGAGGAGCAGTTCGATCCCGAAGGCGTGATGATGATCATGGCCCGCGAGGGCGTTCCGGTCTTCAGCATGCAGCATCCCCGCCGCTGGATCCGCCGTTATAAGCTGGAGGACGCTTCCGGCCAGATGCCGGAGCCAGGTGTGGGCCCTGCTTTCAGCCAGAAAAAGCACAACGTCACCGTGGCCGCCATTTGCCTCGCCCTGCTGGTGGCCGCCATCATCGCGGTGATCATCCTCGACCGCCACGACCGCCATTTCATGGCCAACATCGTGGATCCCGATGAAGAATTATGATTTTGGAGCATAAATGTTCAAACGCCTGATCCTTGCCCTGGTCTGCCTCGCGGCCCTGTCCGCGCTGGCCGCGAAGGTCAAGCCCCTCAGTTTCACCGATCCCGGCAACCGCCGTCTGCTTAAGACCGAAGCCGGTAACCACTGGTATTACCGTTCCCTGCCGGAAAGGTCCATGACCCTCAACGTTGAGGGCATTGACGCCATCCAGCTGCGTTCCTTCGGATTGGATGACCTGCGCAAACCGCAGGTGATCACCATCATCGGCAAAGAAAAAAGGACCTGGGACCTCAGCCTGGAGCAGCGCCTCGACGGCTATTACATCTACCGCGAGTTCAGCCTACCCATCCCCACCGGCACCAAGACCATGGAACTCCTCTGCTATGAGCGCGGCATCTATTTCCGCGCCTTCCACAGCGTTAAGGCCGCGCCCAAGCCCAAGCCCGCCAAACCGACCAACCTCGCCATCAAAGCCCACGGCGGCGTGATCACCATCTGCCATAACGGCACGGACAGCCCCTACTACGTTTTCAATACCTCCCAGGGGATGAAATTCACCCTCAACAACGGCCGCGCCGCCAACCTCTATGTGCGGGCCAGATTGCTGGACCGCAGCCTGCCTGTCTTTCAGCTTTTCCGCGATGGCGTTCTGCTGGACACCAAAGAGTTCACCCTGCGCCGTAGCACCAAATACAAAGCCGTGGGCGTGGAACATCTCACCACCGGCATGAAGATCGAAATCCCGGGGCAAAGCGGCCCCGCCGAATATGAACTGCGCGCTGTGAGCGACCACATGTTTTTCGCCCGGCCGGTGCTGCGCAAGGCCAATTGAGGATCAGCATGCCCGAACCCCGCAAACAGGAACCGCAGGGACCCGCTCCTGAAGATCAGGCCGGGATCCCGCCGGATAAAAACCGCCAGCCGGACCAGGATGAGCGCCAGCCTTCGAAGCAGCCGGTGAAGCCGCCCCGCAACATCGTACCCATCATCATGGGACTGGCCCTCTTTCTGCTTTTCACGCCCCGTGCCCTCTCTGCCCAACTGGACATCGGCGTCTCGCTGGGAACAACCTACTCGGACAACGTGTTCCAGCTCTCGGAGTACGACCTGGGCCGCTGGGACCACAGCCATCCCAACCTGAATTACGTGAACACCACCGACGACCTCAGCATCAAGGCCCGCTTCGACCTGGCCTATCCCATTCGCTACCAGTGGTGGAAGATAATTCCATCCGTAACCGCCACCATCTCCCAAAACGTTTCCAATCCGGACAAACAGCGCCAGGACGCCCTCTTCCGCCTCCGCGTGGAACGCTATTACTGGAATTTCACAGCCCTCTACGGCTATTACCCAGAAAATTACGTGCGCAGCTACGTGGACACCGACGGCACCCAAAACCTTGAAAAATACAGCTATGCCCGCAATCTCTACCGCGGCGACCTCAACCTCAAGCCCTTCAAAAACGCCACGATCCAGCTCCATGGACGCTATGAGCAGTACTATTACAACCAGTACTTCACCGAGTACGACGCCAACGCCACCACCCTCGGCCTCGGCGCCCGCTATGCCTTTCCCGCCTTCAGCCTCGGCGCCAACTACCGCTACCGCGTTTATGACAACCACCGCCACGACGCCGAGGACGGCAGCTACGCCAGCAACCGCTACAGCGGGAACATCCGCCTTAAAAGCACTCCCCTGAACAACGACAAACCCGACAGCCCCACCTTTTATCCCGAGCTCACCCTCTCCTACGAGGAGCGCTTCTTCCAATCCCTGGACCCCTGGTATGGCGGCCGCGCCGATTTCATCTACAACACCTCCGCCGCCTTCAATTTCGATTTTGGCCCCAGTTGGAATTTAAAGCTTGACTACTCTCAC
The DNA here is from genome assembly GCA_020532085.1 of Candidatus Cloacimonadota bacterium. NCBI lineage: Bacteria > Pseudomonadati > Candidatus Cloacimonadota > Candidatus Cloacimonadota bacterium. The sequence goes on from JAJBAV010000001.1 coordinate 6,773, forward strand.
GCCTACAGGAATGTAGAATCACCTGTGGAAGAAGTCTGCCGCGCCAGGGAATACAGCGAGAACAAGGTCTCTGCCACAGTCAAATACAGCTTTTAGGTGAGCACCATGGAATTCAGAAAAGAAAGCGACGTCAAAAAGATCCGCGAACTCCTCGATCTTTCCGAAAACCACAAGATCGAGCTGCGTCACTACAAAAACCCCGTCCTGGTCTGGGCGGTGGCGGACGGCACGGCCTACTACACCATCTGGGAAAACGAGCTGCTGGAACGCTACGGCCTCGCCAACGTGGACGGCTGGGACTTTGAGGAAGACCTGCTCTTCTGTCCGGACTGGATGGAGGATGACAACGAAGACGATGACGACCTGGACGACGATGACGACGAGGACCTGGGGCTGATCTGCGATTTCAAGCTGCCGCCCCCGGAAAAGAAATAGACGAGGATTAGCGCATGCGGGTCGCGGTGATCGGCGGAGGAGGTTGGGGCCTGGCTTTGGCCAATCTTCTGGCTGAAAACGCCCATCCGGTGATGGTTTGGGAGCACGATCCCGCCTTTTTGCAGACCTTGCTTGCCACTCGCTCCAATCCCCTGCTCCTGGCCAACCTCAGCCTGCCCGAAACAGTCCTTTTCACCGGCGATTTCCATGCCCTGGCGGATTTCCAGCCTCAGCTTGTGGTCCTGGCCACCCCTACCCAGTTCATCCGTGCCACCCTGGAGGGAATTCCTCCTGCCGCCGCGGACCGGATCTGGGCTGCGGAAAATCTCAAGGCCGTGGTCAACGTGGCCAAGGGCATCGAGGAAAACACGCTGCTCACCCCCAGCGGAATTCTGCGTGAACTTCTCCCCGCCGCTGTCCAGGACAGGTTCTGCTCCCTCTCCGGACCCAGCCACGCCGAAGAAGTGGCCCGCCGGGTACCCACCACAGTGGTAATCGCCGGAGCGGATGACGAACTGCTCAGCGAACTCCAAACCGTTTTCAGCAACAGCTTTTTCCGCGCCTACAGAAGCACCGACCTCACCGGCGTGGAGATGGGCGGCGCGGTGAAAAACGTGATCGCCATCGCCGCCGGGATCGTTACCGGGCTTGGCTTTGGCGACAACACCATGGGCGCGTTGCTCACCCGCGGGCTGGTGGAGATCCAAAGGCTGGGTGTGGCCCGCGGCGCCAAAGCGGAAACTTTTTTGGGCCTCTCCGGCGTGGGCGACCTCATCACTACAGCCATCTCTCCCCACAGCCGCAACCGCCACGTGGGCTTCGAGATCGGCTCCGGACGCAAACTCAGCGCCATCATCACCGAAATGAAAATGGTCGCTGAAGGCGTGGCCACCACCCGCTCCGTCCACGCCCTGGCCACCCGCGCCAATGTGGAAATGCCCATCATCGCCCAAGTTTACGCCACCCTTTACCAAGACAAGGATCCCCGCCAAGCCATCCTCGAACTCATGACCCGCGAATTGAAAGCGGAATAAACCTCGTTTCCCCTGTCGGCTCCCAATATCAATACGGTATCAATACGGAATCAATACGGATTTCATCCGTAATGATTCCGTATTGATACCGTATTGATATTGGGAGCGACCCGGGTTTTTTGCCTTGATCAAGATTGCCACGATTTACCCAGGTGTGAGCCCCAGATCTGAATCCTTGGATAAAATCCAAATGTGAAACCCTGATTTGAAAGACGGAAGGTGGTGGCTTCAGCCACCGTATCTGCCAGAACCTCCGCTGAGCATGAAGATGACCGGTGTGCTTCAGCCACCGGAGGGACAATCCACAAGTGATCATCCGCGTGGGGATTTGACCCGATCGCGACCATGCCAGCTGGCGGTTAAAACCGCCGGAAATAGTGTCCCAGTAAACCTGATCCCGGTATACGGTGGCTAAAGCCAATGCCTTCCTTCTATTTGCTGAGTCATGCGGCCGAATGGCAGAGAACAGATTCATCCCCCGCCGGGCTGGAAACCACTTGGTGGGTGGAGCCAAGGTGCCATTCCGGTGTGGAGGCCCCGGAATCCATGCCCTGGACAAGTCTTTTCCGGCCCTCTTTCAAACTGATTGGGTAATGGGCTGAACACAAGGCTTTTTTTCCTACAAAGTGAATAATGACCGGAAAAACCCTTCGTCAGAGGGGTGCAGCACTATAGGCGGGGTGTTTCAACCCCCGCATCAGCCAGCCGGAGCAAAACAACCCCGCCTCGTGCGGGGTGTGGGAATTCACGGAGCGATTCATCGCTTCGCCACATGATAAGGTCAGCATCCAGCCCATCCGATCAGCGATAAATCACGCATCAAAGTCCTGCACTCGCAAGCGGGTTTGAATTTCTCTTTACGCGACCGGATACGGGGGTTGAAACGCCCCGCCTACAGTCCTGCACCCCGCGCGAGGCGGGGTTCTTTGCCTCTGTTGGGCTTCCGCGGCTTTCAGAGTCAACGCAGGGATTTGGCATCTAAAGGCACAGGATCGACTATCATTACGGGTTTCCTCAGTTACCCACTCATTTGAAAGAGAGCCATTTGAACTTGAGCCAAAAGAGAGCAAAAAAAACGCCCCGGCGAACTGGTTCGGCGGGGCGGGTGATTAAGTTTGAGATGATCAGAGGTAGGGACGGAGTTTGTCCATGACCTTGTCTTTTTGCACCAGTCCGATTAGCTGAGCGGCTATCTCACCCTTGTGGAAAACCAGCAGGGTGGGGATGGACATGATGGATAGGCGGGTGGCTATGTCCGGGGCGTTGTCGATGTTGCATTTGGCAACCTTTACCTTGCCTTCAGTTTCCACGGCGATCTTTTCCACGGTGGGTCCCAAAGCTTTGCAGGGTCCGCACCAGGGCGCCCAGAAATCAACCAGCACAGGCAGTTCGGACTGCATGACTTCGGTTTCGAAGTTTTGGCTTGTGATCTCCAGCATCGCTACTCCACGATGGCCAGGATGTCGTCCTTGGAGAGGATGAGCAGTTTTTCGCCTTCGATCTCGATCTCGGTGCCGGAGTATTTTCCGAACAGGATCTTGTCGCCCACTTTGACGATCTTTTGCAGGTCTTCATCGGTGCCCACGGCGATCACTGCGGCGATCTGGGGTTTTTCCTTGGCGGTGTCGGGGATAATGATGCCGCCGACGGTCTTTTCAGCGGTGGCGTTTTCGGGCTTCACCACAAGATGTTCTTCAATTGGTCTCAGTTTCATTGGGTTCCTCCATAATGTATTTTGCAAATCTGCAGATATGATAACGCGAGAGGCGTAATTAGCAAACCTCTTTTTCGAGTGCTAAGATTTTGTCAAGACAAATCCGGGATCAGGGACTTTGTACAGCCAGGGCTTCATCCGGAGCCGATCACGTGCTGGAGGTAGCCGTTGAGCAGATAGAGCACGCGATCGAATTCCTTTTCGCCGGGGACGATGATGTCGGCGTTCTTTTTGGTGGGTTCGATGAAGGCCTGGTGGGAAGGCTTCACCGTTTCCAGATACTGGTTGAGCACGCTTTCGGGGTCGCGTCCGCGCTGCAGGATGTCGCGCTGGAGGCGTCGGGCGAGGCGGATGTCGGAATCGGAATCGAGGAAGATCTTGAGGTCGGAGATGTCCAGCAGATCGCTGTAGTAGAGAGCGAAGATGCCTTCCAGGATCACGACTTCGGCGCCGGCGATGCAGAGCTTGCCCTCGGTGCGGCTGTGGGTGGCGAAATCGTAGTCCGGAACGTTGACCGCTTCGCCGGCCAGCATCAGCTTCAGGTCATGGACCAGGTATTCCTGGTCGATGGAGTCAGGGTGATCGAAATTTACTTTCGCGCGCTCTTCCTGGCTCAGGTGGGCGAGGTCGCGATAGTAGTTGTCATGGGAGAGGATGACAGTTTTGAGGCTGGCGATGCGGCGCCCGATCGCTTTGGCGATGGTGGTCTTGCCGCTGCAGGTGCCTCCTCCGATCAGGATCAGATGCGCTTTTTCAGGCATGGTTCACTCCAGGGAATTCGTCGCGGAAAAACGCGGAAAAAAGAAAAATGAAAAAAGAGAAAAATACGGAATCAGGTGGACAAACCAAATTGGTCGATTGGCGTAACATTAAATCATGTCCATTGGGGGGCAACAAGCTCATGCAAAAAATGTTGAAATCCCGATTCCATGCATACTTCCGGTAAAATCAAGCCTGTTGGGAAAAACTGTTAATCATGCGCTTGAAGGATGGCCGTGGGCCAAAGTTCAGTAATACTCCATGGCCGGTGTTTGTCGAAGCTAGATAGTTGATCAGCTGTGATTCATGTTCCGAAGTCAATTTCGCCGCAGTTTTGATCTCCACAATCACCAAATTGTCCACATAAAGATCGGCATAATAATCACCGACCTCCACGCCTTTGTACTTAACCTTGATAGGTTTCTGGGACTGCACTTCATAACCCAGGGCCTTCAGTTCTATCTTCATGGCGTTTTCATATACCTTTTCCAGATAGCCGAAACCAAGATTGTTGTAAACAATGAAAAAACAATCGATTATCCTGCTACTGACGTCCTTTTCGATCTTTTTTTCTTCCATTTACCCCTCCACTAATTGTTTGGCCCGGTGACGTGACCCCCACATTGGTGTTTCTCTTTTTTTCTTCATAGCATTTCTCTTTTTCCGCGCTTTTCCGCGACGAATTCTCTTTCCAGCAAGTCCAGGATCTTGAGCGAAACGTCAGAGCCGAAGAGGTCGGGGCGGCTGGAGGGAGGCCGGAAATCCAGGATGGAGAGGGGGAAAGCCCTGGAATCTACAGGCAGAAGGAGGTTCCAGCCGCTGGCCACGGTTTCGGTCCATTCGGTTTCGGAACGCAGGGTAACGCAGGGTATGCCGAGGATGCAGGCCTCTTTCTGAATGCCTCCGGAATCGGTGAGCACCATGTCCGCCGCGCCCATCAGGCTGATGAAATCCAGATAGGAAAGGGGTTCGACGTAGCGCAGGTTGGCAAAAATGTCCAGATCGATCCGTGCCAATACGTTGCGGGTGCGGGGATGAACAGGAAAGACGATGGTTTTGCCCAGACTGTTCAGGGCTTTCAGGATATGCTCCAGGCGGGCGGGATCGTCCACATTGTAAGGCCGGTGCAGGGTTAGCAGGGAAAAGGAGCCAGCCTGGAGAGAAAGTTCAGCCAGGATGTCGGAAAAGCCCTCCGCCAGCTCCAAACCCAGCTTCAGGCTGTCGGACATGATGTCGCCAACCAGGCGGGCTTTGTCCTGCAGGCCTTCGCGGCGGGCGTTCTCCATGGCCGTGGGAGTGGGACAGAGAAGCAGATCGGAAACATGATCGGCCACCACTCGGTTGATCTCTTCTGGCATGGAGCGGTTGAAACTGCGCAGGCAGGCTTCCACATGGGCGGTCCTGAGGCCGAGTTTGGCCGCCGCCAGCACCCCGGCGAGGGTGGTGTTGGTATCACCGTAAACGATCACCCAATCGGGGTTTTCCTCTGCCAAAACGGGTTCCAGGGCGGCCAGGATCTCCGCTGTCTGCACTCCCTGGCTGCCGGAACCGATGTTCAGGTTGTGGTCCGGCGCCGGGAGCTGCATGTCCCGGAAGAAAACGTCGTTCATCTGGACGTCATAATGCTGTCCGCTGTGGATGATTATCTCCGAATGGCGTTCTCGGATCAGGCGCGAAAGCGGGGCCAGTTTCACGAACTGGGGCCGGGCACCGACGATCTGGGCTATTTTCATGGCTGCTCCTTGGCTGAGGGAATGGATGCCAGTCTCTTGAGGCCGCCCGGAATGTCAAGTTTGGTTTGGCTTTGGCCAAAGATGGAGTAACCTATTAAAAAAAGATAGACAAATAACAGCCTATCAAAATCATGGTTTTACAAACTAATCCGACCTGGCCCACAGGAGCCTGAGAATAAGACATGGACATAACGAACATATTCAGCCAGTACGTCACGCCGGAAAGAGTGAATGTGGTTTTACGCGTTTTGCTCACTCTGGCCATCGGCATCCCGCTGATCATACTGTTGAAAAAACTCACCCAGCGGATCGTAACGAACAGGTTCTCGCCCCAAAGCGAGCAGTTGATTGTTCGCTTTGTTTACTATCTCAGCCTGCTGATCCTGCTGGTGAGCGTCCTGAACGAATTCGGGTTCAAGCTTTCCGCCCTGCTGGGCGCGGCCGGAGTGGTGGGCATCGCGATCGGCTTTGCCTCGCAGACCAGCGTCTCGAACATCATCAGCGGGATCTTCCTGATCTCGGAAAAACCCTTTGTGGTGGGTGATGTGATCGAGGTTGCCGGCATCCGCGGGACCATCGAAACCATAGATCTGCTCTCGCTGAAGCTGAAAACGCCGGACAACCAGTTCGTGCGCGTGCCCAACGAAACCATGATCAAGAGCGAGGTGACCAACCTCACCCGGTACCCTTTGCGCAGGATCAACATCAAAGTGGGCGTGGCCTACAAAGAAGATCTGAGCAGGGTGAGCCAGCTGCTGGCGGAGATCGCCGCCGCTGAACCGCTGGCCCTGAAAGACCCTCCGCCGGTGATCATGGTGGAGAATTTTGGTGATTCCAGCATTGATTTCCTCTTTGGAGTCTGGGGCAGGACAGATGAGTTTTTTGATCTTAAAACTTCTTTGATGATCCGCATCAAGGATACTTTCGACGCCAACCATATCGAAATTCCTTTCCCGCATGTATCGCTTTATGCGGGAGAGACATCCAAGCCTTTAAAAATAAGCAACGAAGGAAGTGCCAACACATGAAAAAGAAACACAAAATCAAAGCCGTGATCTTCGACCTGGACGGAACCCTGCTGGACAGCCTGCAGGACATGGCTGAAAGCATGAACAAGGCCCTGGCCGAATCCGGCTTGCCCGAGCATCCGCTGGAGGCATACAAGGATTTTGTGGGCGACGGGCTGTTTAAACTGACCGAAAGAGCATTGCCGGCATCACGGCGGAAAAAAGCCGACGTGGAAGCGATGGCCGAAAAGTTCTGGGTCAATTATGAGGAAAGCTGGTTTCTGCACACCAAGACCTATCCGGGAATCCTGTATCTGATCCAACTCTGCGTTTCCCACAAGATCAAGGTGGCGATCCTTTCCAATAAGGTCCACTATTTCACCAAAAAGATGATCCGCCACTATTTCCGCGGCGCGATGATCAATCAGGGCAAAAATCCGTTTGGCATTTACAGCGGTGAACAGCCGGACAAACCTGTCAAACCGGACCCCACCCGCGCGCTGGAACTGGCTGAGCGGCTGAAATGCAAACCCGAGAACATCGCCTTTCTGGGCGATTCCCCCGTGGATGTGCAAACAGCCAAAAATGCCGGCATGATCTCCATCGGCGCCGCCTGGGGTTATTGCGGCAGGGAAGCTCTGGAAAAAGCCGGAGCGGACTACGTGTTCGACACCGCGGCTGAATTTGCCACCGAACTGGAGAAAAATCCGATAAACTGATGCGCAGCTATCGCAAGGAACTGTGGTTCAACACCGCCCAACGCAGGGAGTATGTGAATATCACCTCCCAGGTGGAGGACTGCCTGCGCGAAAGCGGCATCAGGGAAGGCCTGTGCCTGGTGAATCCCATGCACATCACCGCCTCGGTGTTCATCAATGACGACGAAGGTGGCCTGCATCAGGATTTTGAGAGCTGGCTGGAACGCCTGGCCCCGGAGAAACCGCACTCGCAATATGCCCACAACGGCTTTGAGGACAACGCGGACGCGCACCTCAAACGCCAGCTGATGGGACGCGAGGTGGTGGTGGCGGTCACGGCGGGAAAACTGGATTTCGGCACCTGGGAACAGATCTTCTATGGAGAATTTGACGGCAGGCGCCGCAAGCGCGTGCTGGTGAAGATAATCGGTGAATAAATAAGCTGACCCCGCCACCCGGCGGGGTTTTTTGTATCCCCCGCTTCCAGGGCGGGGCGTTTTCGCTTGACACAAATCTGCCCCTGTCCAACCTGATGTTCGTCCTCCCCGCTGGCGGTCACTTATTTTGCGCGGACTGGCGCAGCAGAGGAAGGCAACACAACAGATCAGGAGAAGTAATGAAAGCAAAGAAACAGAGGCCGGCAGGCGCCATCGATTTCGCGCGGATCAGATACTCCGCGGAGACGGAACTGGAACGGGTGTTGGAAAAGGATTTCGCGCTGGAGCAGTATTACGACGTTTTTGACAACCGCGACGAGGTGGAGGCCATCACCAACGAGATGCTTTCCAACACCGTGTTGCTCAGCGAGGCCATCGCCCCGCGCATCTACAGCCTCTGCAGCGAGATCCAGTCCAAGCTGGGCTTCGCGGAAAAAATCGATTTCTACCTGCAGTCCTCAGCCGAGATCAACGCCTTTTCCATCAACGGTTACGACTATGTGCCCAACATCATCTGTTTCACCTCAGCCCTGATCCAGCAGATGGACGACAACGAGCTCCGCTTTGTGATCGGCCACGAGATCGGTCACCTGATCTACGACCACAACAAGCTGGACGTGGTGCAGCGCTTTCTGAACAAGAACGAAGGCGAACGGCTGCCAGCCATGATCACCCTGCACTACCTGCGCTTCATCAAATACGCCGAGATCAGCGCCGACCGCATCGGCTTCATCGCCATGCCGGACATCAATGTGGTCACCAACACCTTTTTCAAGCTCACCTGCGGGCTTTCACAGGAGCATCTGAATTTCGTGGCCGCGGAGTATCTGAAACAGCTGGACCGGATCCGCGAGATCGGGGTGGGCGATCTCTTTTCCTCCCACCCCAATTCCATGATCCGCATCCAGGCGCTGATGCACTTCGCGGAATCGGAACTGGTTCCACAAACATCCTCCCAGTCCATCAACCAGGAACAGCTGGATGCCCGGGTCTCGGAGTTGCTGGCACTTTTGGAAACCAAGCCCAAAAAGGAAAAGGAACAAAAGATCGTGGAATTTCTGGCCGCCGTGGGGCTTTACATGGCCACCTTCGACAAAGACAGCCTTGAAGAAAAATGGAACCTGCTCTTCGACTGGATCTCGGACTACACCACCCAGCCCGAGATCTATCTGCAATTCAAGAACGAAGCCGAGATCAAAAAGCGCGTGAAGGCGATCTGCAAACATTACGCCAACCAGCAGGACAATGATAAATTCACCCTGATGGAGCAGATCGTGTGCGTGACCCTGATCGACGGCCGCCTGGAACTGGGCGAGAAACAAAGACTGGCGGAACTGGCCGCGGCTGTCAATATCTCGCCCGACGCGCTGAACCTGATCATCCGCAAATGCAGCGAAAACGTTCTCACCCCCAACAAGAAATTCATGCTGGGTGGTTCCAGCTGAGGCCTGGAACCGTTTCAGGGGAAACAACCATGGTAAAATGCCTGCTGATCTGCCTGCTCTTGCTGGCAACCGCCCTGAGCGCTCAAAACGCGATCCTGGGCGTCCTAATTTCCAACCTGAAGGCGGAATTTCCAGCCCGGGACCTGCGGGCCAGCGTTCTGCAACTGAGTCAGGCCGGTTACTCCGTCCTCCATTATGACGCCAGCTACGCGATCGTTATTGCTCCGGACAGGCCCACACCTGCCTTTCCTGGCGCTTTGGTGCTTTCCGAGTTTCCGCCCCGCCAGCATCTCTACCTCTTAAGCGAACCCCCGATGGCAGCTCCCGCCGAACTTGGGGCGACAGGAAAGATCCTGCTGGAGCTGGATTCAGCCCTTCTGTTCGCCAGCGATCTGGATGAAGAGGAACTGCGAGCTCGGACATCCTGCCAAATCACTCAGCTCAGCCTCTCCCCCATACGCCTGACCGCCTCAAAACCGCTTCCACCTTGGACCGGGGTATTACGCGCGGACGTAGCCCAACTGGTGTCCAGCGTGAGCGCGGATTCCATTCTGGCCCGGATCCAACATCTTCAGGATTTTGGGACGCGGCACGCCTACACGGACACCCGTCTGCCCGTGGCCCAGTGGATCCAACAGCAGTTTCTGTCCTTTGGGATCAGCGACGTGCAGCTGCAGGAATTCAGCCACAACGGCTATCCGCAGTACAACGTTGTCGCCACCCTGCCTGGAACCGAATTTCCAGACCAGTATATCATCATCGGCGGACATCACGATTCCACCAGCAACGACGCGTATAATTTCGCTCCCGGGGCGGATGACAATGCCAGCGGGGCCGCCGCCGTGATGGAGATCGCCCGGGTGATGCTGCTAAGCAACCATCAGCCCAAAGCTTCGGTCCGCTTTATGACCTTTGCCTGTGAGGAACTGGGTTTGAAAGGTTCCTACAACGATTCCGCCATCATTCACACAGCTGGGATGGACGTACGGCTGATGATGAATTTCGACATGATCGGCAACAACGAGCATGACCCCTCCGAGTGGGTTGTGCGCCAGATCCCTTACGACGGTTCTCTTGCCTACACGGATTACGCCGTGGGCATCACCGAGCAATACACCAGCCTGGATTCCTATGCCGACGAGGGCTGGTTCAACTGCTCCCGCAGCGATTCCTATCCCTACTGGCAGAAGGGATACAACATCATCTATTTCTTCGAAGAGGACATGGACAGCGCAATCTATCACACTGTGTACGACGTGGTGGATAGCTTGGAGATCGATTATTGCACGGAAGTGATCAAAGGCGCGGTGGCCTGCGCCGCCATCTTTGCCGATCTGGAAGAGCTTTCCGGGATACCCGTAGCGACCCCGGCCACAGAAATCTGTACAGACAGCTTCACAGCCAATTGGGAAGCCGTTTCCGGCGCCACCGGCTACTGGCTGGATGTTTATCAAACCCTAAATCACGGCCCTGCCAGCGAGCTCTTTTTTTCGGAATATCTGGAGGGAACCGGCTACAATAAAGCACTGGAGATCTTCAATGGAACTGGGTCCCAGGTTGACCTAAGCGATTACCTAATAGAGTACTTCCCCAATTCCTACACCTACGCCTATCAAACCTTGTATCTTTCAGGAATTCTGGAGGACGGAGAGGTCTATGTGATAGCGCATCCCAACTCGAACGTGGTGATTCGCGACCGCAGCGATCTGCAAAGCGCCTTGGTAACATCATTTGACGGAGACGACCAGATCGCCTTGAAAAAATTGTCAACCGGTTCCTATGTTGACATCTTTGGCCGGATCGGCACCGACCCTGGATCATATTGGGGTTCCGGCACCCTGGTCACCCAAAACCGGACTCTGGTGCGCAGAAGCACCGTCACCGGCGGCGTGACCGCCAATCCGGCCAGCGGCTTTCCCACCCTGTACACCGAGTGGGAAAGCCATCCCATAGACAGTTGCGGCAACCTGGGAACCCACTCCATGGAAACTATCGCGTATGTGCCCGGATTCGAAGATCTCAGCGCAGGGCTTGCAACGAGCTCTGAAGTTTACGGGCTTTCCCCTGGCGAAAACTATCATTACGTGGTCCGGGCAGATCTCGGCTACGGAACCTTTGGCGATTCCAATGTGATCAGCGTCAGCACCGGTTTGGTAAGCCCGCAACCCTTTCTAGTCAAGCTAACAAACGGTCTCGTGCTCAGTTGGCCGGCGGTGAACAGCGCCAGTACTTACAGGGTGGAGGCAGCGGATGAACCTGGCGGGGAATATACTTTGGAGGCAGAGACACCGTCCTTGGAGCTGGAGATCACTCCGGATCGAGCCCGCAGATTCTTCCGCGTGACAGCGATCCATTGAGCAAAGCACTTCCCAGCGCGTTCCGAATACATCGCTGTCTCTTTTTTTTTGACTCATCTTTTTGTTCCTGGTAATGAATTCGGGCCCCAACCAGCTGAAGCTTATGCTGCAGAAATTCTCTGTCACTCTGTCCCTCTGTTTTTGTCAACCTTGCTTTTCCCTGTTTTATTCCTTATTTGAAGGCCATTATCTCTATTCTCCCCGCATGGCGGTGATGAACTTTGAAGCGGAGCGAATCACCTTCTCCAGCGGGGCCAAAAAAAGGATTGACGCAATATCGGGGTGCAAAAATGTGGTTGGATAGGAAAATTTGGTATGGAACACAGACTGATCATCGCCATCGACGGTCCCGCCGCTTCGGGAAAGAGCACCACCGCCCAGCGTTTGGCGCTCAGGCTGGGCTACGTCTATCTGGATACCGGGGCGATGTACCGCGCCTGCGCTCTGCAGGCTCAACTCAGCGGGGTCAGCCTGGACGACGCGGAGGCCGTGGCAGCCATGTTGGAAACGATCGACATTCGCATCGAGACTTCCGGCGCGACCAACGTGATCCTGCTGGAGGGCAGGGACGTATCGGAAGACATCCGCGCCAATGCCATTTCCAAACTTTCTTCAGATATTTCCGCCCTGCCCGCCGTGCGTTACCGCATGGTGGAGCTCCAGCGCCGGATGGGTGCCCAAGGCGGTGTCATCCTGGACGGGCGCGACATTGGCACCTTCGTTTTCCCGGATGCCGACATCAAGTTTTTCCTCACCGCCTCAGCCGAGATCAGGGCCCGGCGCCGTTGGCTGGAACTGCAAAAGAAGGGCATAGAGAAAGAGTTTGACGAAATTCTGCATGAGCTGGAAGAACGCGACCGCAACGATGCCAGCCGCGCCCTGGCACCCCTCGCCGTGGCGGAAGACGCCATCGTGATCGATACCGGTGCCATGAGCGTGGACGAGCAGGTGGATACGCTGCACAGCTTGGTATTGGCCCGGCAGGAGGGAATATGAAAGTATTGCTGGCCGAGCACTCCGGTTTCTGCTTCGGGGTCCGCCGCGCCCTCCAAATGGCCCGCGAAGCCAAAGCCGCCGGTGGCGAAGTGCGCACCCTGGGCGATCTGATCCACAATCCCCGCATTGTACGGGAACTGGCCTCCGAAGGGATAGTGAGCGTGGAAGATGTCACCGGGGCCAGCGGCACCAAGGTGGTGCTGCGTTCCCACGGCGTTTCCAAAGAAGACCTGGCCGCCCTGCGGAGCGGCGGCTGCGAGATCATCGACGCCACCTGCCCCTACGTGGAGCGTGCCCAGCAGCTGGTAGCCGCCCACGCTGAAATTCCCGTGCTGATCCTCGGCGATCCCGATCATCCGGAAGTGAAGGGCATGCTGTCCTACGGCAATTCCCACACCCGGGTGCTCCGGCCCGGCGAGTTTCCCGGCGACGGACCCTGGAAAACCCTGTGCGTGGTTTCCCAGACCACCCAAAAGCTGGCCAACCTGCAAACCTTGGTCCAAAGCGTGTTGCCGCGCTGCCTGGAGCTCATCGTTTTCAACACCATCTGCTCCGCCACCTCCCTGCGCCAGGAAGCGGCCGTGGCGCTGGCCAAAGCAAGCGATCTGATGCTGGTGATCGGCGGCCGCAACAGCTCCAACACCAAAATGCTGCAAGATCTCTGCTCCCGCGAAACCCGCAGCCTGCACATCGAGGACGCCGGCGAGCTCACTTTGCCCGATCTCGCGGACGCTGCCAACATCGGCCTGGCCGCCGGGGCCTCCACCCCGGAAGAGGCTATCCTGGAAGTTTACAACCAGATTTTCAAATTAATGGGGATCCCCGGCGCGGTAAGCCGTTTCGAGGAAATCCCCAGGTATAAGGAGGAATCATGTTAGATCATGATCAGAACCAAGACCAGCCCGTTCCGGAAGAAATTCTGAAGGAAGGGGAAGGCACGACGTCAAAAGCAACTGAAGAAGTAACGGCACCCGCAGCGGAACCTATTGCCGAGGTAACGACAGAATCTGAAGCAGCAGAGGCCCCCCCGGAAACCCCGGCGGAACCTGCCGCCGCAACCATCCCCGAGCCTGAAGTGCAGGCCGAAACCCCAGCCGAGCCTGAAACCCCGGCGGAACCCGTGGCTGAAGAACAGCTTGAAACCCCGGCTGAGCCTGAAGCTCCGGCTGAACCCGTGGCTGAAGAACAGCTTGAAACCCCGGCCGAGCCTGAAACCCCGGCTGAGCCTGAAACCCCGGCGGAACCCGTGGCTGAAGAACAGCTTGAAACCCCGGCTAAGCCTGAAACCCCGGCGGAACCAATCCCGGCGCCCAAGCCCAAAGCGGCCAAACCCGTTTCGGAGCATCCGGACGACGAACTGATGAATCTGCTCGATGAGCATGAATCCAGCTTCCGCCGCGGCGAGATCAAGGAAGGGACCGTGGTGAGCGTCAACGACAAGGACGTGGTGGTGGACATCGGCTTCAAGAGCGACGGAGCGATCCCGCTCAGCGAGTTCGAATACACCGGCATCCCGGAAGTCAACTCCCACATCCTGGTCTTTATCAATGACCTGGACAACGGTGAAGGCCGGCTCTCGCTTTCCAAGCGCAAAGCCGATTTCATCAAGAACATCGAGCTGATCAAACAGGCCGCGATCGACGGCACCATCCTCACCGGCACCATCCGGCGCCGTGTGAAAGGCGGCATGATCGTCAACGTGATGGGCATCGAAGCCTTCCTGCCCGGTTCCCAGATGTCACTCAAACCCATTCCCAACCTCGACCAGTTCATCGGCAAGGAACTTCAGTTCAAGGTGATGAACATCGACGAGGAACACCGCAATATTATCCTCTCCCGCAAGATGGTGCTGGAAGAAGAAGCCAGCGTCAAACGCCAGGAACTGCTCGCCCGCATCCAGGTGGATTCCGAGCTTGACGGAGAGGTGAAAAATATAACCCAATACGGCGCTTTCATCGATCTGGGCGGCATCGACGGCCTCCTGCACCTCACCGACATGAGCTGGGGCAAGATCAATCACCCCACCGACATGCTCAGCATCGGCGACAAGGTGAAGGTGAAAGTGATCAAATTCGATCCCGAAACAAACAAGATCTCCCTCGGCCTCAAACAGCTGGTGCCGCATCCTTGGGAAAACGTGGCCATCAAATATCCCGAGGGCGTGCGCGTCACCGGCAAGGTGGTCAGCGTGAAATCCTTCGGCGCTTTCGTGGAACTAGAGCCCGGCGTGGAAGGCCTGGTGCACATCTCTGAGATGAGCTGGACCAAGAAGATCACCGACGCCCGCAAGATCGTGAAAATGGGCGACACCGTGAACGCCATCGTGCTTGAACTGGACAAGGAAAACCGTCGCATCTCCTTGGGCATGAAGCAGATGGAAGCCAACCCCTGGCTCTCGATCGAGGACCACTATCCTATCGGCAGCGTGATCACCCGACCCGTGAAAAGCCTCACCGCCTTCGGCGCTTTCGTTGAAGTTGAGGACGGCATCGACGGCCTGATCCACATCTCCGACATCAGCTGGACCAAGCGCATCTACCATCCCCGCGAGGTTTACCACAAGGGCCAGGAAGTGGAGGCCGTGATCCTTTCGATCGACCGTGCCCTGCACCGCATCGCCCTGGGCGTGAAACAGCTGCATCCAGATCCCTGGGAGCATCTGAACGATTCCCTGCCCATCAACACAGAAGTGAAGGGCAAGATCGGCAAGCTCATCCCCAAAGGCGTGCTGGTGGACATCCAGGTGGGCGAAGACATCGTGGAAGGGTTCATCCCCATTTCCCACCTCGCCATTCCCAAGCTGGAACACTCTGAAGAAGCCTTCCACGCCGGCGAAGAACTGCCCCTCAAGGTCATCGAGCTGGATATGGAAAACCGCCGCCTCATCCTCAGCGTGAAGGCCTTCTTCTTCTCCCGCGACCCCAAACTCCAGGAAGAATACATCGCCCTGCACGAGCAGTATATGCGTGAGCGCATCGCCCGCCTGCAAAAGAAACGCGCCGAACGCCAGGCCCGGGACAAACAGAAGGAAGAGACTGCCGTTCCGCAGGCTGAAGAGGCCGAAACTCCGGCTGAAGCTGCCAACCAAGACGCTGCTGAAACTGGGGAAAACGTGGAAGCACCGCTGGAAGAAACCGGGGCGGAAGAAACCGCGGTTGAAGAAACCGTGGAAACCGTAACCGAAGAAATCCCCGCGGCAGAACCTGGCGTGGAAGAACCTGTGGTCGAAGAGGCCGTGGAAACCGTAACCGAGGAAGTCCCCGCGGAAGAACCTATCGTTGAAGAACCCGTGGTCGAAGAACCCGTGGAAACCGTGACCGAGGAAGTCCCTGCGGAAGAACCTGTGGTCGAAGAACCCGTGGAAACCGTGACCGAGGAAGTCCCTGCGGAAGAACCTGTGGTCGAAGAACCCGTGGTCGAAGAGACCGTGGAAACTACGGTGGAAGAACTTCCCGTGGAAGAACCTGTGGTCGAAGAACCCGTGGAAACCGTGACCGAGGAAGTCCCCGTGGAAGAACCTGTGGTCGAAGAGACAACTGAAGCCACGGATGAAACTCCGGCCGATCCCGACGCTAAAGAAAACTAAGCCACCGGAGCCAGGAGCACCGAACTTCAATGTTCAGACTGCCCCGTGACCCGGTAAGCAATACAGACGGTATGGCGGTTCACTGGAGCCGCCATATCGTTTTGATTTTGGATTTCCTGTTGCCCGCGCTGATCCTGGCAGCCGGCACCTGGCTGATCCGCGCCCGTGGCCTCGACCTGCGCTTCCAGAGCGCCTTCCACGCCGGCGGTGGCAACTGGATCGGCAACCATATCAAGTTGTTCGACTTCATCTACAAATACGGCACCCTGCCCGCCCTCATCGTCTCCATCACCGGCCTGGTGGTCTTTGTGGCGGGTTTCTTCTCCCACAATCTGGCCCAATGGCGCCGCTCCGGGCTGTTTCTGGCCCTGGTGATGCTGCTCGGGCCCGGCCTTCTGGTGAATGCCGTCTTCAAGGAATACTGGGGACGCCCCCGGCCCAATCAGCTGGCCCTCTACGATGGCAACTTTGCCTATGAAGCCCCGCTCACCATCGATCCCGTCAGCACCGGCGAAGCTTTTCCCAGCGGCCACGCCTCCATGGGTTTCTACTTTTTCGCCCTCTATTTCATCTTTCGCGGCCGCAAAAAGAACCTCACCGCCTGGACCTTCAGCCTCACCCTGCTCTACGGTTTTGGCATGGGCCTCGTGCGCATGGCCCAGGGTGGACATTTTCTCTCAGATGTCCTTTGGTCCGGAGGCATGGTCTGGTTCAGCTGCGCGCTGCTCTACTATCTTCTGAAGATCGACCGCCTGGTCTTTGTGAAGCTGGAACCCGAAGAACCAGGGAATTCGTCGCGGCCAAGCGCGGAAGAAGGGAAAGTGGCTTCAGAAAAAGAGGAAGAAATGAGCGCTGAAGACGCTGATCGCCATGATCTTCGCTGAGAAAAAAATGATAAAACAGAGGGACAGAGAGACAGAGGGAATGAGACGCGGAAAGTCACAGAACAAGGTTATCAGTCCAATCCGTTGAATCCGTGGGGACAATAATTCGTGTTAATTTGTGTAATTTGTGGACAAATCAAATCCGTACAATCCGTATAATCCGTATAATCCGTAGATAGAGTAACTCGTGTTAATTTGTGTAATTTGTGGACAAATCAAATCCGTACAATCCGTTCAATCCATAGGGAAAAGAATCGTGTAATTTGTGGAAAGACTATACCGCAAAAGAATCTTGCTCGAAATAACTTGACACATATACTATGGGAAGAGTTAATGGCTCAAACCAACCAGTGAGGTGAAACATGAAGATAAAATTCAGCTTGGTTCTGGCAGTATTGCTGTTGCTTGCGCTTGCGCTTTCAGCCCAGGATTTCTTATCCAAGACCGCCGTCGGCATCCACGCCGGCACCCAAAGCGGCGTCGGCTATTCCATGCGCTTCATGGGCGAGAAACACGGCCTGCAAGCCACTTTTGGCGCCGGCACCTGGGGCAGCGACAACGTCTATTTCCCCACCCGCTTTTATTACTGGTATGATGATTACTATGACGATTACTGGTATGGCGACCTGGAACCCGGGGATGAAGACGCTCCCGACGACACCCTGGTAACCCTCACCGAAAACGGACGCTACAACGTGGCCAACCTCGGCCTCAACTACATCTATACCCTGGACAAGTTCGACGTTTTCAAACAAAAGGACCACGGCCGGCTCTACGTGATGGCCGGCGGCTCCTACCAGTATTACCGGCAGAACATCTACACCAAAGATTACCACTGGGTTACGGTCGATGACACCCTGGATTACGACCACTACGCGCCCGTGGACGATTCTGACCCCCTCCGCGAGTCCAGGCTGGAACACAGATGGACCGCCGGCGCCGGTTTGGGCGTGGAACTCGCCTTCGGCAAAAACTTCCGCGTGGCCCTGGAACTGCCCATCACCTACAACTGGGAACAGCGCATCGTGATGTATATACCCCAGATCGGGCTTTACTACTACTTCAAATAGACAAGGCTTGTTAAATAGACCAGGGATGAACAGGATCTTAAGGATTCAAGGGATCGGGTTTTCACGTTAAGCAATATACTTGATCCCTATTATCCTGCTTATCTTGTTCATCCCTGATCTATTGCTCTTTTCTCCCGAGAATCCTGCTTATCCTGTTCCTCCCCGGTCTATTGATCGTTTGTCCCGATCTAACTGTTTATCCTTGATCTGTTCCCCCTTTGCCATATCCCATACGCCTCTCACTTGCCTCCCGCTTAGTTCCCGCCTCTCAGGCGGGAAGTCAGCGGGAAGTGAATGGGAAGTGAATCGGATGAGCCTAAGGGCGAAACCACCCCCAAACCCCCATCAATACAGGACTCTCTCCCCGCGCCTCCATAATATAGTGGGTAACAAAACGGGCATGCGTCAAGCAAAAAATTAGCTCACACAGATTTCGCAGATCGCACAGATTTGGCTCCCGCAGATTCACGCAGATTCGGTTCCCGCAGATTCACGCAGAAAAGAACGCGGATCACGCAGATTCTCTATTCCCATGAATCCGTGAATCCGTTCAATCCGTAAATCCGTATGAATTCCAAATACCCGGCCCAACATTATGTTTCACCCTTACACGCTCCCCCCTTTTCTGTGCCTCTGTGTCTCTGGGTTGGAAAAATCCGAACAATCCGTTCAATCCGTTGCATCCGTAGGAAAAAAAGACCCGGCGGATAACCACCGGGCCTTCATTTACAGGGGTCTGGAATTATTTCAACAGGGTTGTTTTGGTCTGGTAAACCTGGCTGCCTGCCGTCATCACGATCTGATAGACGCCGTTGGAGAGAGTGTCTCCATGGTAGTCGGTGCCGTCCCAGGTGATGCGGTAATTTCCGGCGGCCTTGCTACCCAGCTCAAAGTGTTTCACGATCTGCCCGCGGGCGTTGTAGATCTTGAAGCTCACATTGCTGTCCTTGGCCAGGCTGAAGGGGATGAAGACCACTGGATTGAAGGGGTTCGGATACACGGATTTCAGCTCGGTGACCAGCGGAATTTCCGGGGTGGGGTTGTCGCCCAGGGCGTTGAAGAAAACGCTCACAGGACCGTGAAAGCCCACGGTGCCGTCCATGTCGTTGGTCTGCAGCCAGTAGAAATAGGTGCCGGTCTCGAAAACCTCGGTGTCCTCGAACATGTAGGTCTGCATTTGGGAGCTGTTGGCCGAGGGGATCAGAGGGCTCACGTTCTGGGCTCCGGCGAAGTTGCTGTCGGTGTCGCGGTAGATGTAATAGCCGCGCATCCCGGTCTCGGTCTGGGTAACCCAGGTGAGGGTGATGTAGTTCTGGGCGCTGATGGTGGCGGTGAAGGAGGCCAGTTCCACGGGGTTGACGTCTTCTTCATCGCCGAAGAAGCTGATGTTGTCGAAACGGTTGTTGCCAGTACCCTGTGTGCCAGAGGCTCCATCCAGCACGATCTTGACCATGAAATTGGGGTTGTCGTTTGCGCCAGTAACGGAGGAAAAGTCAACCTCTTTCACTTCCCAAGATGACGCGATGGATGTGAACGTGGTAAATAGGGTGTAGTTTTGTCCGCCGTCCAGACTGTACCAGATGGCCTGGTCGGTGAAACCGGTGCTGGTCCTTTGGGTGGCATAGGTTAAAGTGATGTTCTCGAGGTCTGTAGTATTGACCGTCATGACGAACTCTTTACCGTTATTCACATTGCCAGTTCCACCCTGTGGTACAAATGAGCCACCGTTAACAACATCACCGACCATGGTATTTAAGGTAGTCCCAGTGAATGAAACAGCGTTAGCAAAGGTGTAGGTGAGAAAGCCTGTGCCGTAGTTGGCGGCAACGGGTTGAGTCCAGTTGACTCCTGAACCGGGGGCGCCATCATTAAAATCCCAGTAGAGGAAGGGCACATCGCTGGTTTGGACATAACCGTTTAAAATCACAGTCTTGGTTTCAGCATCGGTGGAGGTGATAGTGATCAGCTCTCCGTCATAGGCGCCTTCGGCCAGGCCGGCTTTGAGGCGCACGTAGATTGTAGTCTCCGCCACATCAAGCTTAGCGGCTGTGAGGACGATGGGGTCGGCCATGTTGGTATCGAAAGCCGTGCCGGTGCCAGTCGAGATTTCGTAGTCAGCAGGAGCGTCCAGACTGATGTTGGCAGTCAGGTAAGTTCCGCTGACGGTGAAGCTCTGTTCGGCTGAAGGGCCGCTGCCTACCATATAGCTGAAGCCACTCAGAGTGGTGGCGCTGACTGTGATCTCGGGATCCGGGATCGCGGTAACAGTGCCGTTGCAGGTAACGGTCTTGTTGTCCGCGCCGCTGGAGGAGGCAGTAATCACTTCACTGTTGTAGTCACCAGCGCTGAGGCCGGCCTTGAGGCGCACGTAGATGGTGGTGGTGCCCACTGTGCCGCCACTCTGGGTGAGGGTGAGGGGATCGGCCATGTTGGCATCAAAGGCCGCGCCGGTTCCAGTCGAGATCTGGTAATCGGTGGGAGCGTCGATGCTGATGTTGGCGGTCAGGTTGCTGCCGCTCACGGTGAAGTTCTGCTCAGCCGAGGGTCCGCTGCCTTCCATGTAGGTGAAACCGGTGAGGGTGTCTGTGCTCAGAGTGATCAGCGGAGAGGTGCTGGTGGTGGTAACTTCGATCTCGTTGGAGTCGCCGCTGGTCCCGTAAGCGTTGTAAGCCCGCACCACATAGTAATAGGTGGTGCCGGCAGTGAGGCCGGTGACGTTGTATGTAAGGACATTGTTGACGTTCAGGTTTTGATATCCGGAGACATAAGTGATGGTCGTGCCACCCGCCATGGTGTGAGAGCCGAGATAAGTAAAGGTGTCTTGGGCGTAGCTGTCCCACTCAGTGGCCAGGGTTGGGAATCCGGATTGACTGGAAGTAACTCCACCGGAAATTGAGCTCTTGCGCACAAGAGTCTTCTCGGCTGTTACGTAAGGATCAGTGCCCCAGATGGTTCCCGGATCTTCGCCGATGCAGCCAAATATATCTGCATATGAACTTGTGGTTTCGTTCCACAATGACAAAGCATCGTTGCCATTATAATTGGCAACGCCAGAGGTTATATCCGCAATAGCCAGGATGGCCGATCCAGCAGAGGAGTTGGCTATCACATAGACATCTTTGTTGGCCAGGTTCCCGGACAACGCCAGCGTGGCTGTGGGGGTTGCTGACCCGCCCGTGTATAAATATACCGTGTAACCGCTCAGATCAACCGCTGCGCCTGTTCCGTTATAAATCTCTATCGCTTTGTTGTTGGAAGTTCCTTCAATGTATTCTGAGAAGAATAGGTCGCTGGCGTTTGTGCCAGCCTGCTTGGTATAGACATCCAAGTAGTAGCCGGTGGCGCCAGTGACCGCGTTCCAGTTGGCTGTGAAACTGGTGTTGGCAACATTCGTGGCTGCCGTGGCGGTAGGAGCATTGGGTGGTGGTGGGGCTGTTACCGTTCCGCTCAGGGAAACAGTCGCATTGGGGGCTCCGGAGGAAGAGCAGGTCACAGTTCCGGTGTATCCTGTGCCAATGGCCAATCCAGCAACCTGGCGTACATATACAGTCGCGGAAACACTACCACCGGACTGAGTGAGGGTCAAGGATGAACCGAAAGTCCCGCCGGAAGTGGAGGAAATTGCGTAGTTTGACGTTACTGAAACTGAAACATTAGCAGTTAGGTTAGAACCCGTTACCGAGAAAGACTGTTCATCCGAGGGTCCGTTTTGGAAAACATAGGTAAAATTACTTAAAGTATTTGGATTGACCACGATGGTCGGGGTAGCAGACATAGCAGTAACTTCAACATCATCAAGGTAGAGAGAGTTACCTGTCCTGTCATAAGCAACAAATTTTAAAACAACATTTGTGCTGGCGTCATTAACTACTGCAGTGAATTGAGCAGCCGTAGTCGTATGGGGCTTTGGGTAAGATGCGATATCTGTAAATGCCCCGCCTCCAACACTTTTCTGAACTTTCATGGATATCTGTGAGGAGGCAGCTGAGCCTTTCATCCAGAATGTAAGAGTTCCAACATTACTCAAGGACGGAAGTTGTAAGTACTTGTTGTTTGCGTTGAAGCCTGCACCATTGGCACCAGGCAAATTACCAATATTGGCAGTTGTATTGAAATAAACGTCTCCGCTCCATCCTGTGGGTAAGGATGTTGTGGAAAAACCTTCTTGAATAAGGTAGGTCTGCGCGAATACAAGCCCCATTGCGAAAATAAGGGACAAGACAAGAAACGTCTTTTTCATAATTCCTCCCAGAAATTACGAGTTCTATATAGTTTTTAAAGATTCTATCTCTCGAATGCCACAATGTGAGGTCTGTGATATTTGGCAAGCTTTTTTTTGGCTGGCGGGAAGATTCTTTCTTAGTGCCTGTGGCGTGGCCACTTGGTGGCCTGGGGTCCAGCGGTCCCTGGAGTCCAGCGAGTTGGCGAGCATGGGCTACAGGAGGAGTGGCGTTTTGATGTTTTAGCGTTTTAACGTTTGGCGAATGAATGCTGGCGTCGATGCTCATGCTTCGCTCGAAGCCAGCGAGCCAGCCCCGCTCCGTCATTCCGGGGTGGGGGCTTTAGCCCCAGGGTCCCCGGAATCCAGACCTTGCGGGAATAGCCAACCCAAGCAGGAGTTATTTGCGGCAAAACAAACTTCCTGCCTGCTCCAGATGCAGCGGCGCAAAGGACTCATGCGAACTCAGCATACAACAAAACAGGTTGCGTATATCCGGAACACCGGTTGAAGCCGGTGTTCTGTTATATTACTCGGCAGGTTCAACATATCATGGTTATAGGCCTGGATTCCGGTCAAGGGAAAAGAATAGGTCGCGGAAAAGCACGGAAAGAGAGAAAATGAGTACAGAAAAATAGAGAGTCAATGGGAACGCGGAAATGCGCTGAAATGAACCTGAAAAACAGGCCAGGTTCCAATAATGCCAAAATTCGTGCAATTTGTGGACAGAGCCTGCTTGGATTCCGGGGCCCCGCATGCTGGCGCACGCTTCCCCGGAATGACAGTATCAGCCTGGTGGCTCATAGAGCTCTGGCGTTGGTGAAAGGCCCGCAGATGTCCGATCCATGGCCTGTCAATTACCGGCCTGAGTCATCGCCTGGACGTCATTCGGACCGCGACGGGACACAGTTGTCTGTCCGTGATTTCCGGCTGGAAAAAACAAGGCTCATGTTCAAATAGAGTGGGTGCAACTGCCGTCATCCCAGCACCGGGGTCCTCGCGGACGAGCGAAGCGAGTTCGTGGGGTGGGATGGCTGAAATCCAGTCAGACATCTTAATGCGCTAACTACTTTATGATCAATTGAGTATAAAGCACTGGATTCAAGCCTGTGCTGCAATGACGGAGCGCTCGGGTTTACCCACCATAAATGAACTTGAGCCGAAAAAACAAAACCCGGCCGTGTGGCCGGGTCTGATCTCAGGTAAAACGAAAAAAAATCTCTATTTCAGCAGCAAGGCCTTGCCGCTGAAGCTGCGCGTCCCCACATCCATCCGGATATGGTAGATGCCGCTGCCGCAGAGGTTTCCGGCGGCGTCGCGGCCATCCCATTCCACGCGCTGCCTTCCAGCCGGGCAGGAACCGGGCTCCAGTTCACGCGCCAGCCTGCCGTGGGCATCAAAGACGCGAAAGACCACCGGGGCGGGCGTTTCCAGATAAAAATCGATGCAGGCGCGGGGATTGAAGGGATTGGGGAAAACGCTGATCAGGCCTGTGGTTTGGGGAATTTCCGGAGTGGTTTGGCCTCCGTTGGTAGTGTAAACCACCGTTACCGGGCCGTGCCAGACGGTGCTGCCGTCCAGATCGACGCTTTGCAGCCAGTAACGGTAGGTGCCGGATTCCGCGAGTTCGGAATCCGTGAAAAAATAGCTGTGGGGGGCGGAGGTATTGGTGGCTAGGATCAGCGGCGAGGCCAACAGCGCGGCGGCGGGATCGGCCTCCAGGCCGCGGTAGAGGCGGAATCCGGCCACTCCGGTCTCGGATTGGGTGGTCCAGTCCAGCCGCACCGTGTTTTCCGCGGTGAGGGTGGCCGTGAAGGAAGAAAGCTCCACCGGCAGGGTGGGAATGTCCTCTCCGGTCACGGAAATATTGTCGATGGCGAAACTGGGGCGATATGTACCAGAGCCGGTTACCAAACGTGATACAAGCCTGATCTGTAACTCTGGCTGGTTATCACACGCCGGGGGCAGGAGAATCGACCTTGACTGCTGGTTTTGGGGGCTTGTGGTACTATTGATCTGTTGCACGGTGTTGTTCTGGTATCCGATGCCGGGCAGGGTGGTGAAATAGCCTTCAGTGCCGATCCTGTATTGCAATGTGGCTTCGTTGATGTGAGTGTAAGTCGGCGGAGCGTATGGATTGCGGATGGTCATGATGTCGTAATCGATCTGGATGTTGCGTTTGCCTCTGGTATCCAGGGCTAAAACGATGGCAATGCAATAGCCTGAGATAGGATCCAACAGACCGATCTTGCCGTTGTAATTATATGTTGTAGATCCATACGAGCTGGCATTTCCCGAAGCAGTAAGGTTTCTGTTATAAGTAGGTGGATCGATGCTGTATTCAGTGCTGGGTGTTGAATCGATCCTCCAACCAGCCATGCCATCCGGCCAGGTGCTGGAGCTGTGGGGCAGGGTGGAAAAGTCTTGTGAATACGGCAGCGGCTGAGGAGTGGGATTGACAGGTTGAGCCAGCAGACAGGACGTCAGCAACATAATGAAAACAAGGGCGATATTGTGTTTCATGGAATTCCTCTCTTTTTTCCTACGGATTCAACGGATTAAACTGATTTTACGGATTTACCTGTTAATAGAGATTGGCGATGCGTTCCCAACGCAGACTGCGTTCGCCAAAGTTGATCACGAAACCGAGTTTCAAGTTTGAAAGCTTAAGATAGTTCAGCACCTGACTCGTGTGTACAGGCAGCATCTTATCGGTCGCTTTCAGCTCCAAGATAATTTTATCAAAACAGACAAAATCCACTTTATAAATCTTATTCAGGGGCAAACCCTTATAGACAACTGGAAACTCCTGCTCCCTGGCGTAGGGTATCGATCGATCCCTCAGTTCGTGCTCCAAAGCTTCAGCATACACGGCCTCCAACAATCCGCAACCCAAATGGTTATGAACTTCCATGCAGGCAGCCAGGATCTGTTCAGTTAAGTCTTCGTATATCAAGCCCATCTATGATACATCCGTATAATCAGTTAAATCCGTTGAATCCGTAGAAAAAAAATCAGTTGCTCCGGGCCCGGTTGAAGAGGATGTTCCACACCCCGCGCCAGAAATATTTCCAGTCGGTGGAGAAAGGCTTGGCCTGCTTGGCCAGGATGTAGCGGCGTTCGGATTCCACGATCTCGTCGAAGGTTTGGGGCAGGTCGGTGTAAAAAGGCGGCATGAGGCCGGGCTTGAGTTGCAGCCGCAGTTCCTGCATGTCCGGTGGATAGAGGGAAAAGTAGTGTTCGCTGAGGGCGCGGACCCCCACCAGCGCAAGGTCGCCCTTGAAGAAGTTGAGCAGCTGGGGCAGTTCGTCGATCCAGAGCGCGCGCAGGATCCGGCCCCAGGAAGTCACGCGGAAATCGTTCTTGAATTTTCCGCCTTCCTGCAGGGCGTTGGCCTGATAGACGTAATCCTGCAAGTATTCGCTGTAAGGATGCATGGTGCGGAGTTTTTTCACGTAGATGGTTCTGCCGCTTTGGCCCAGGCGTTTAAGGCGGATGAGCGGACCGTAGGTGGGATTGGGATCGGTGCGCGGCGGTCTTGATTTTTTAAGGATGAAGTGCATGTGCCCGGCGACCTCGCGCTTGTGGATTAGCTCAAAGCCGCAAAAATAGAAACGGCCGAGCATCTCGGTCTCGGCAAGGGCGCGGTTTTTGCCTTTGGTGAGGGCGAAATACCAGCCCTGCAAAACGGGGAGTTTGGGCATCACGCGGCGAAGGAGGAAATCGCCGAAATAGAGCGGCGCGCCGAGGACGGGGGTGAATTTCTTATGGAATCTTTTACGCCGCTGGGTGATGGTTTGGCCGTGGCAGATGAAAACGCCTCCATCCTGCAGCAGTTCGTTGACTTTGATGAGATAGAGGTTGAGGCGGCGGAAGTCATTGACGCGGTGGAGATTGATGAAGAGCTGATGGGAGTTCGGGGCTTCGTTCTCAATGTTGAAATAGGTTTCGGAATTGAGCACCAGGGTCTGGGAGCGGCAGAAGCGACTGAGCTCCAGATAGTCGTTGAGGAAGGAAAACAGCTCTTCCTGTTTGCCCAAGTAATTCTGCCAGAGGGGGACAAGGATGCTCTCTTCAGGAGCGCACTCGGAATAGGGCGGCGCGTAGCTGCTGTGGTTGAGGGTGGGAATGCCTTCCGGCTTTTGGAGAAAATGGGCCGGGCTCTGCGCCTCCTCCAGGGCTTGGGACCTGGTAACCAGCGGCGTGGCGGCATAGGTCCGGTTTTCCCGGCTGAATTTGAGAGCGTAGAACAGCCCCACGAAGAAAAAGAGTTCCAAGCCCACGCTGCCCAGCATCGTTCCCAGGACAATCATCCGGGAATAGTGGAACTGGTCGAATATGTACATGGCGCCAAAGACGACAGCCGCGGAAAAGAGGTCGCACTGCACTATCTGTTTCACCATTTTGGCGCCGTTGGAGACTTTCTGGAGCAGGTATTTGCCACCCAGGATGCCGCCGATGATCCAGATCAGGACGAAAGCGCCCAAGGAACGCCACCAGACAAAGTCCGCCAGGATGCGCCTTGTGCCATCCCGGATCTTGGCCACGAAAAGGAAGGCGAAGACGACTATCAGGATGTCCAGCAACAGGAGCAGATACTTGGATGACTTGTATTTCATTTTGTTAATAGATTAGGGATGAACAGGATGAAAAGGATCGATGCGATTTTGAAAGTAACTTTCTGGATTTGGATAAGAACCGCTTCAATCTTGCGTGGAAACTTGCCATTACCCCAGTTTCGCTTGGGGCTGTTTCTTAGCTCAAGAAATCCGTAGTCCATTGTAATGTAATAACTCCCATAAATCCACTTCATCCTGTTCATCCCGAGTCTATTATTCTGTAACAATCACTTTCTTGTCGGTATTGAGATAGGTCTTGCGTCTGATTTCAGGCTTGATCCCAAAATTCAACAGCAATCCCACTTCAATATTGGTGGCCCTCAAATAGTTTTGAAGCTGTAGAATATGATCATTCGCAAGGGTTGAAGCCGCTTTCAGTTCGACAATGACCAAGCCTTCGACAACAACATCCGCGAAGTATTCTCCAACAGGAATCCCGCCGTAGTAGACCTTAATCGGATACTGCGCTAATGCTTTAAGACCCTGTTTATTCAACTCATGCACAAAGGCGTTCTCATAGACCTTCTCCAGGAAACCAAAACCTAAGGAATTGTAAACTGTATAGAAGCAGGCAATTATCCTGTCAGTAAGCTCACTAAGAAGCATGGAATCTACGGGGCTGTCCATCATAAATCACTCATCTTGCTACAAAATCCCATAAATCCTCAACATCCTGTTCATCCCTGATCTATTTAAAAAAATCAATCGTGCGCTGGAGGCCTTCACGGAAGTCCACCCGGACCTCATATCTCAGCAGTTCCTTCGCTTTTTCGATCCCCGCCAAGGAATGTTTCACATCCCCCGGCCGCTCGGGTTCGAAGCGCGGCTGGATGTCCTTGCCCAGGATAGCGTTGATCATTTGCACCAGGTCCAGCAGGGTGTAGCGCTCCCCGCAGGCGATGTTGATCACCTCGCCGGCAGCCTTGGCCGCTGTACAGGCCTGGATGTTGGCCCAGACGTTGTTTTCCACGAAGGTGAAGTCCCGGCTCTGGCTGCCATCGCCGTAGATGATGGGCTCCCGGTCCTGCTGGATCAGTTTGATGAACTTGGGGATCACGGCGCTGTACTGCGAGGTGGGGTCCTGGTTGGGGCCAAAGACGTTGAAGTAGCGCAGGGACACGGTTTCCAGGCCATAGAGGCTGTAAAAGACCTGGCAGTAACGCTCCTGGGCGTATTTGGTGAGCGCGTATGGCGACATCGGATTCACCGGCATCGTCTCCACCTTGGGCAGGGTTTCGCTGTTGCCGTAGATCGAGGATGACGAGGCGCAGACGATTCGCTTTACGCCAAATTCCTTGGCCGCTTCCAGCAGGTTGAGCGTGCCCAGGATGTTCACGTCGTTGGAGGTGATGGGATCGTTGATTGAGCGCGGCACGGAAGGCAGAGCGCCCTGGTGCAGGATGTAATCCACGTCCTTGACAGCGGCGCGCACGATGTGGAAAGAGCGCAGGTCGCCCTCGATCATCGTGAGCTGCTGGTCCTTCATCAAGGGCAGGATGTTTTCCCGCTTGCCGGTGGCAAAGTTGTCCAGCACCCGCACTGACTGGCCCTGGTTAAGCAGTTCCCTAACGATGTTGGAGCCGATGAA
Organism: Candidatus Cloacimonadota bacterium; assembly: GCA_020532085.1. Classification (NCBI taxonomy): domain Bacteria; kingdom Pseudomonadati; phylum Candidatus Cloacimonadota; species Candidatus Cloacimonadota bacterium. The sequence goes on from JAJBAV010000001.1 coordinate 35,354, forward strand.
GCCGGCCCCGCCGGTGACTAAGTATATCATTTATGCCTCGGTTTCCCGCAGATTCACGCAGATAAAAGCGCAGATAAACGCGGATCACTAAAGATTGTTAACATGCCGAATTATGCTGTCTTTCATCGAGTCTGTGTTGAAATTGACCAGATAGCCGAGCTTTATGTTTGCTAATTTCAAATAGGTGAGGAGCTGCTTGTGATGAAGATCGGACAGCTTTTCGACCGATTTCAGTTCAATGAGCACTTTCCCCTCCACCAAGATATCGATCCGGTAAGACGTACCCAGTTCAAGACCCCGATATAGTACATTTATCGGCACCTGAGTCTCAACCGATAATCCCAGGCTCCCCAATTCAAACGCTAATGCTGCCTCGTAGGCTGATTCAAGCAGACCAGGACCCAGCTCATTATGCACTTTGAAACAAGCGCCACGGATCTGATAACCTATATCATTCTCAGTCATTTTGTCCATCAACCTGTATAATCTGCGTTAATCTGCGCTTTTTTTCTGCGATAATCTGCGGGAAACCACTTTTTTAACCTGGTTCTTAGCAGATTGCCAAACCAGCTCCCTCCCCCACAGCAGAAGGTTGTCGTTCCATCTCTGGGGATGGGTGTTTAGCATGATCTGGTCAGGCAGCTTGCCCTCGCGGATGAGTTGGATCAGATGCTGGGTGTTTTTTATCTCGATACAGAAAGATGAATCTACTTTGTCCCGTATGCTGCTATCCACGCTGTTCCAATTGCGGCCGGTGTCGGTTAGGTAAAACACTTTGCTGTAATCAAGGTCAAAATAGGGCTCGCCAATGATCCCTAGTTCCCGATAATCATGCTTTTCCCAGAGGTCCCGGTTGTCCCATTTGGATAGGGGGCTGCCATGCATGCATATTGTTTGTACGGGAACCAGTTCCCTGAGTTTGGCCAGGTTCTTTTGAAAAGAATGCCAGGCCTTGTCGACGTCACCATTGCCAAGGTCCATGTCCTCGTAGTGGTAGCCGATCTCATGGCCCAGGGCGGCAATTTCTTCGATGATCTCCGGTTGGAAGGACTGGGGCACGATCCGGAAGTAATATGAGGCTTTTATACCCAGATCATGCTCGATACGGGCGAAGGCCAGGGAGTTTCGCGGCATCTTGTCCACATCGTGGCGGAGGATGACAGCTCTGGATGCCGGTTCGTTCAGATGGGACCAGAAGGTCTGGAACTTCCGGTTAGTATCTATAAGTGCCCGCATAAGAAAAACGTACGCTTTTACAGTAAAATCTTGGGGCATATAATCGGCCAATTTATGTATGTCAGTAACCAAGGTGCTTCATCTTAATTTTTTGATCCCGCGGGTAGCATCAGCAGTTATAACAATCACTATGCCAAGAGCAGCTCCGATCAGATTAAACACCAGGTCTTTGGGATTCAAGGTCCTGTAGGGCAGTGCCAATTGGATCATCTCAAAGGCGAAAGCACAAGCTATTGAAATTGACGCGTATTTGCATATCGCTTTTGATCTAAAAACGCACTTCTTTCCCCTCTGAGCCAATGTAAAAGGAATCGACAAAACCATAAACGAAAACAGGTGCAGCATGAAGTCCAACCTGGTCATTTGCGCACCTTTAACAACTCGCGTAGTCAAATGCTTGCTTGTCTGATCACTCAGAGGTACGGTATTGATGATCATGAGCAACGTCAGCAAAACCCAGAATGCTATCCTAGCCAATCCTGAATAACCTCCACAACCCGGCTGGCAGTTTTCCCGTCCCAGAACTTGGGCTTCGGTTTGACCATGGTTGGCTGTTGCCCTGCTTCCTGCGCCGCTTCAACAATGCTCTTTACATCGAGTTCAACCAGCCTATTGGTGCCCTCAATAATTGTTATGGGCCTTTCGGTGTTTTCCCTCAAGGTCAGGCAGGGAATGCCCAAATATGTCGATTCTTCCTGTACGCCACCAGAATCAGTTAGTATCAGGCTGGAAGTCATTTCCAGTTTAAGGAAGTCCAGATATCCAACAGGCTCAGTTATCACTATGTTCGGGATACTCTTCAGCAAAGAATGCAAACCAAGCTTCAGGATGTTTTTCTGGGTGCGTGGATGCATGGGGAAAACTAGTTTTTGGTCTCTGCCAATTTCGGCAAAAGCTTTTAGGATGACTGACAAACCCTCCGGATCATCCACATTTGAAGGCCTGTGCAGGGTTATCAGGCAATGTTCATCCGAATCGTGAAGTCCAAGGTCACGTATAATACAAGATTCTTTTGCTTTCTCGAGATGTTCGACAAGAGAATCGATCATGATATTGCCCACAAAATGGATCTTATCCCGTGCTATTCCTTCCTTGCGCAAATTCATATCCGCGTCGGGGGACGGGGTCAGTAATAGGTCGGATACCCTATCGGTAAGCACTCTGTTTATCTCTTCCGGCATCCTCTCGTCGAAGCTTCTCAGGCCAGCTTCCAAATGGGCAACGGGAATCTGAAGTTTTTTTGCCACCAAGGCGCAGGCTATGGTTGAGTTAACATCACCTGCCACGATCACCAGGTCAGGTTTGTTGCCAAACAGCAGATACTCTTCATATCGCTCCATGATCCTGGCGGTTTGCTGGCCGTGTGAACCGGAACCAACCTGCAAATACGCGCTGGGTTCCGGCATCCCCAGATCCTGGAAAAACAGCTTGGACATCTTCTCATCGTAATGCTGCCCGGTATGAATAACAGCAGGTCTATATAGATCCCGGTTGGCCATAAGCGCCCTATAAAGAGGAGCCATTTTCATGAAATTCGGGCGTGCTCCCACGATCAGGTCTAGCGTTGTCAATCAATCTCCACAAGTATATTATCCAACATAGTAAACACCTCTGCTTGCACCTTATCATTCCCCGAAGCTATATCTCTTAATTTGGGGGGATTGTTAATGTAATCAACTATGTCTTCCAACGACCTTGAATGAAACATCAAGCCTTGCTCAACCATAACTTTGTCAACAGATAACAATCTAACCCCAGGGAAAAAACTAACTGATGGTTTACCCAACAAAGCTGCTTCACGGGCAAAAGTACCGGCCCCTGTCAAAACGGCCTGACTGTAATAGCACGCGTCTAGTCCACTGATCTGCTGATCGGGCATATATACGTTAGCATAGCCATTGGCTTGCTTTCGCTCTTCTGGATATCGGGGCAAATATAGAATATGATGATCCTGTAATGAGTGTAGCAGTTCAGGAACTATGGATCTGGTATTAGCTGGCACATAAGAAGCTTTCAGGTTCTCAGGCCTGAGCACCAAAAACTCATCGAAAGGCAGGGATTCTAAAAATGAAGGATCGGGTTTAAAATCTGCTAAATAAATCTGCTCCTTGAAGCCATCATATTGAAAAACCCTAGCAGATCCTTTGGCTTTCAATAAAACATTTTTTACATCAAAAAAGGCAGGAAATATGAAGTATTTTGCAATTTTGTAAACGTGGAATTTATATGAAATGTCATTATCCGTAAAGACGATCGACTGCTTTCTTCTCAGATAGGCAACCAATGATGCTATCTGGCCGCCGATGGAAATACTGACGTCAAATTCGGGGATAGTCTTATGAAGCAGAAAAACCCTGGATACCAAACCCATAGCCTTTTTAAGCTTGGATTTTCCTTTATGGTCACCTAGGACTATCGGGTTCAAACCTTTTGCCATTAGCAGGGGTATGGTCTCGGAAAAGTCTCTCGCCGTAACAAATACTTCATGCTTCTGTCCAAGATGCCGAATTATTGGATGTAGGAAATGAACGTGGGGGGTGTTTGTGATATCAACCCAAATTCTCATGGGATCAGAACTCCTTGACCACTCTTGCAGGAACGCCAACCGCAAGACTATAGGCTGGAATATCTCTGGTTACAACCGCTCCGGCCCCAATAACCGCCCCCTCACCTATTGTTACACCGGGCATGATGATGGCTCCAACGCCTATATGAGCACCTTTCTTGATCAGGATGGGGGCTTGCTTGAAGGGCAGGCTCCCAACCCAAGTATTTCTTGCATAGCTGGTGATGTCCCTTTGATGTGTTAGAAGCATACAACCATAGGTAAGAAATACGTCATCTTCGATAGTTATGCGTTCTGGTCCGTCATCATCCAGCATCACGTCCAGTCCGATTAGAACGTTACTGCCAATATTCACACCTCTCAGGCGGTGCAGGAATACTCTTACCACACTTGGGAAACAATGCCGGGCAAAATGATGCAAAAAACGATTCGAAAGCCCTTTGACAATACTATTCATTGGTCTGTTTTTCATTTTTTCCATTCCATAACGCTATCGACCTTAGTCCATTTTTTGGTTTAACGTCGCCAATTATTGATCATTACCCAGTCAACTAGAGCCTCAGTGTTAATTTTGTACCGCGAATGAACTAATATTTCCTTAACAATAACCTAATACATCCAAATATAAGTTTATCAGTCTGTTGGCCACGCTAACTGAATCTAAGCCAAGCTCAACCAATCTCTCCCTACCACCGGTTTTCCCGGCAAGATCCAGGACCCTTTCCAATTTCTGCCTTATGTCGCAGGTGTCTTGGGATGTTACAAAACATCCTTTCAATCCTTCCAGAAGCCACCTAACATCACCCACATCAGTACTCACAACGGGAGTACCACACGCCATGGCTTCCTTGACTATGTTGGGCGAACCCTCCCACTTTGATGTAAGAAGCAGGACATCACAGGCATTAAGATATACTGGCACTTCAGCATGAGGGACCGAGCCCAAGGCAATAAGTTGGCAGTTCCTGTCCGACATCCCTGCAACTGAGTCTTCTGCAAGGGGGAAATTTTTCACTTTCCGGGTGGGGTCGGCCCCAAATAGTATGATGTTTTTCTCCAGGCTCAAACCAAGCCTTAGCCTACATTCACTACCAGACATAGGTTTGAATATCTGTATGTTGACTCCATTGGGGATTACCATCGGAGATTCCAGGCCAAGGCGTACTTTCATGTCTCTGGATTTCACGACCGTCGCATCCCATGACCATCTCACAAGAAATCGGATAACGCCCAGCCAACGCCCGGCACCCTTTACATCGCTACCCATCAAGGAGACTACAACAGGAATTTTTTTGCTTGAACAACCCAAACCCTTAATAGAAGCAAGCGATACCATTATACCAGATAAGGAATAATGGGCATGGATGATATCGATCTCTTTGCTCATTAACTGCTTGCGCAGCATAAAAACACGCCGCAGATAACCCCAGAGACCTTTGCCTTTAACAAGAAAGTATTTAATCTCAACACCTGCTTCAACTAAAGAATCGGCTTGCGCGGCAATGAAGGGATTAATGAAAAATTTCTTGGAATTGCCGCTACAAACGAAAAGGACCCTCAATTATAGGTTTCCTTCTTGATAAAGTTTCAGCGCCAGTTCCAGTCGATACTCATAAGATTCGTTTGAATCGGACCTTCCTTCAATGTATATCCATTCACCATCCCTATACTCGTATCGGCCTGGTATCCCATTCACCTCCATCATGATATAGCCTGGATAATATCCAAATATTGCCTGGATCTCGTTGATCAAGTACTCTCCTTCATGTTCGAACATATCAATTGCCGCGGAATTGATACGCATTTCCCTGCATACATAACTCGCGAAGTTAAGGATTGCTTTTGGCGGATCAACGTATTCTCGACTCTTTGTTCCGCTGCATTTATCTTTATACTTAGATTTCTGATATGCATAATGCGAGTTTCCGATAACAATCACTCTCCATTCAAAATCATGAGGAATATACTCCTGTGTGATCATGAAATTTTTGGGCCTGTTAACCGAAATCCTGTGGTATTGAGATATGCGATCCCTGGCTCTGGCAGTATCGCTTAGCGCTGTCCTTACCCATTTTCCCACGGAGCCAATCACTCTATTGGGACCAATCTGCATTGGAACACCTCTCTTGGAAAATGCCTGATGAACATACCTTGCCGCCTTCTTGGAATCGCGCATCACCAAGACTCCTATACCGGAAGCGCCGATTGAGCTCTTCATCACAACCGGGTAATCACAATGTGAGACATAATCAAGAGCCTCAATCTTATCATAAAACACCCTGGTCTTGGGGTGCGGTAACCCTTGTGCCTCAAGAATATAACTTAACATTTTTTTATTTTCGTAGATCAGAATCTCTTCATATGTTGGAAAGGTCTTAATGCGCAATACTTTGGAAATCACGTACAAGCGTTCGTCAAACATTATCTTATCAGATTCGACATCGCCAGGAGGCCTGAGCAATACCAAATCAGGATGGGCAGATCTTATCCTCGACAACCAATCGTGTGCAGAAACGTCAATACACTCATGGTCAACAGCTAATTTCTCGCAAGCTTGCCTCCACAAGGTGGTCATGTTGATATCACGGCAGTAAAGGATCACAGTTTTCATAATACAAATTCCTCATTATGGTCATAGCAGACATTTGCAGAGGCTGCTTTCGTTATTTTATATACCGATGAAACGTAGAACAATACCAGTGTCTACCACATTCTCAACCAAGCATTTGGAGAGCAGTTAATCAAAAGATACAATGCAGGATCGCGTGCCTATCGGAAATTGATCACCTTTCTTGTTCTCTCTGGATCAGCTCCAAGACACTGATCATTTTCTCCCGGTGGCTGGAGCAGCGCAGGGAATTCAACCAGATGTTAGTTCTGTATTTACTTAGTCTCTTTATCTTCAAACCCAGCCGTTTTCTTAGCTTCAAAGTTGTTTTGGAGGTTGCCGCAAAACCAGTGACCACATCATATTTCATAGAGTTATACATGCCGCTCCAGTATTTTTCCAAAGTCCCATTAGCAATGTCGCCACTCAATTTGGCCAAATGATCCATAACTTTGTCATAGTTGCCATGAGAAAGCAAATCAACGCCTTGCATATCGTTATCCATTCCTGTTACCAGCAACGCACATTCAACCCGCTCATATTCAATCGTTAACCCAGCAATTGTGCCTGTTAACCAGCTCGTGTTTGTTTTGCCCTTGGCGGGGAAAAATAGGTTTCCCAACCCATAACACACTGGTTTTCCCTGAAGTATTTCCATGCCGCTATAGGCGTGGGTATGATGGGTCACAATCGCATCAGCCCCATACTCAAGAAGAAATAGGAGGGCTTTCCTCATTTCTAGGGTTGGATAGTGGTGATATTCAAGGCCTCCATGGTAAATCACTATGATCCTATCAACCCGGCCTCTCAAGTTGCTGAGATCGTGGCAGGCGTCGATCAGGTCAAAGCGGTTTGCGCCAGCTTGACAGTCATCTGCTATGCTAAACTCTTTTTCACAGTAGTTCAGAAAGGCTACCTGCTGAGTACCAATTTGTTTTATCAGGGGCAAAGAAGCTTCGGAACGGCTTCGACCCGCTCCGACGACGTCCAAGCCGGCATCCCTGCAGTAGCTGATTGTATCCGTAACGCCTTGATCCCCATAATCACGTATGTGATTGTTGGCCAGACAAACACAATCCACCCCTGCTTGTTTCAATATCTTTGCATAATGGGGGCTGGTTCTGAAGCTCCTTCCTGTTTTTGAGATAGCCTTGCCGCGGTCTGTTAATGGAGACTCAAGGTTTATGATCGTGTAGACAGATAAGTTTACCAATCTGGATAACCTGGGGCCAAATGGGTTGAATGGTTCCACCCGGCAATCCGGAGCGAAATCCCCACCGATCAATAAATCATATGAATCCTTCATCCCTAACTCATTTACAGGATCCGGCCAATTCTTGGTAAAGCGCAAGATATTTTTTTGCCATCAGGTCCAAGCTAAAATCCAACTCAATTCGTTGACGGCCCGCCCTGCCAAAGCGATTCCGCAAATCGATTGAGTTGATCAGGGTTTTCAATCTCTGGATCAACTCATCAGTGTTGAAGCTATTCACAAGATATCCAGTAACTCCATCTACCACCAATTCCGGTGTTCCTCCGGCATTGGTTGCCACAACTGGCAACCCGGCGGCCATGTATTCCATTATGGAGTTGGATAAGCCCTCGGCATGGCCTCGCGTGTTATTGAGCAGGACTCCGATATCACAACGCAACAGGATCTGTTCAACATCTTCCCTGTTTCCCAAGAATAGAACTTTGTCACTTATCTCAACAGGGATCATATGCTGCACTGAATTTTTCCATTCCCCATCTCCGATCAGGACAAATTGGAGCTTATTATACTGGGCACACAATGACGCTGCGGCCTTAACTAGGGTCGCGTGGTCCTTGGCCGGGCGGAATCCGGCCACCATGACAATTTTTACCATGTTATTGTCCAAGCCCATTGCTTGGGCAGAAAAACCTGGATCAATATCAAATCTGGAGATATCCATGCCATTATGGATAGTGCAAGCTTTCCTGGATGCAGCCAAGCCTTCCACACGCAGCCCGGCCATGCTGTTTGCAACAATGCGATCCGCAAGCATAAATCTAGTCGCTTTGAGTAGTTTGGCCGGCAATGAAGCTTTCAGTTTTCCAGCATATCTGATTGATCCATCTATCAATACATATCTCGAAACGACACGCCCGGCAAAAGCATAGCATGAGCTTACGGCATCCCAGTAATGGATAACATCAGGACTTATTTTATAAATCCTATCATTTACAGCCCTATATGTGCCAATCTGTTTTCTTTGAGCGGAACTAAAGGTATAATAGGGGATCCCAAGCCCTGCGATTGGATAAGACAAGTTTTGGTGAAGGACTAACAGGTATAAATCAATTTGGGCACCCAGAACTTTCAGTAGCTCATAGAGCTGGCGTTCTTTACCTCCCCTGCCCAAACTGGAGATAATGTGGAGTACTTTGATGCGGCTCACGGACGTGTTAACAAATAAAACTTAATCGGCTTTCTTAAGTTGACTTTGAATACTGGAAATAAAGTCTTCAATAATGAAATACTGGGGATTCACTTCTGCCTCGACCCACTCCAGATTTACATTCCAATAACCTGGAGTAAGGTCGTACACGGTCAACGGTGAGGCATAACTTATCTCAACTATAAGTGGAGAGCATTCTTGGTCATGGAGAAAATCAAAAGCCAGACACTGGGTGGAAAGTACATTGCTTACCTCAAAAGCAATTCTAACCGCCTCAATGTCACCGGGTTCCTTGTCTATGTGTACCAGTCCGCTACCAGAAGCGCGAAAGTCGTTCTTTCTGATGTATCTTCTGTGCGATACAGCCCTGTTACCTATGACTAAAACCCTTTGGTCATAATTGTTGCCGGGAATGAAATCCTGGAAATACACATAACCTCTATGCCGGGGCAACATGCCCAAACATCTGGGCGGTTTGATGACCTTAGCCAGTCCCTTCATTAGATACATGGCAGCCTTAAGGTTTTTGTCCCTACGTAACACCCAAAGCCTTTGCTGCAGAGTGGAGTATCTATCCACTGAGGGGAACCCCCTGCCAAAAGCTCTGTTAACCATAGCCCTGGCTTGAGCGGCTGACTTAACAAGCTTTACGTTGGCAGAGCCCGCCCCACCCCTGAGTTTAAAAACCTTGGGGAATTCATTATTGCTGACCCATCTCAAAGCGTCTCTTTTGTTGTAAAAAACAAATGAGGGAATCAGAGGGGCTCCAATTGACTCCAAAAGATACTTTTGCCCCACTTTGTCGTCAAAATGCCAGCAGGTGTTGTAGTCTGGAAACATCTTTATGCCCATTCTTCCAACTGAAAAACTCAACTGGCGGGCAAAATTCTGATCCCGGTAATCGTTATGGCTCCAGTTCCACATCAAGCCCTGACAATCTTTCACCTGTTCCAGAATATCGCTGTCATAGCAATTTACCAGTATATAGGGAATCCTTTTTTCTTCACAATACTTGATCCAACGTTCACTATAGCTGTTCTTCCTGTCGTGGATGGCAATCTTCATCAGTATTCCTTGCAATGCGTGCGGATGGAAGATGCAACAGGTTTGCGGCACATGCTGACCGCCAAAATTGTGTGCTTGTTGGAAACCTTGTATATCATATCTCGCTTTTCTCCTCCAGCACTTTCATTAGTACTGTGAGCATGCGTTCCCTGTGCGTTTCACACCTGATTCTGTTCAGAAGGCCAAGAGTCGCCCAGTTTGACACATCTTTTTTAACTCCTATCTTGATAAGTAGTTTATTGATCCTCGGGTGGTGGTCAAGAGCGCTGAGTGAACTCCTCTTGGTGGCCGCGCAAAAATGATCCCACTCTGTCTGGAGCTTTGTATCAGAATTGATAATGGCGTTGAGCTTTACAATGCTGTCGGCAACCACTCGGGTATCTTCAATACTGCTACTCAGTGTTCCAGAGTTTATATCCAACTTCACTCCAATGACGTTCACGCGAGGAGTTTCTTGGAAGTTTACACAGAGCCCCAATCCCGTGTAAAAAGAAGCAGGCTCATAGTCTTTGGGGAAATAGAAATTCCCCAGTCCGTAAAATATCGGCACATCTTGATAAGTTTCAAATCCTGAGTAACAATGGCTGTGGTGGCAGACAACCAGGGACGCGCCCAACTCCACCATATACCTGGCGTAGCGTTTCTGGCCCGGACTGGGATAGGGATAACCCTCGGCTCCACCATGATACTGTACCACCACATAGTCGGCAGAAGCTTTGGCTTGCCTGATCTGCCTGAGCTGAAAATAATGGTCCAGAGGATGAGCACGTAAGTTCTGCCTGACCAGAGTCGACAACTCATTCTCAGTAAAACTCACAAAAGCCACCCGACGGCTACCTATCTCGGCCACTGGAGATGATTCATCCCCTACTCGGCCAAGCCCGGCATGAAGAATACCCAATCCCTCGAGAGAAGCTAGAGTATCTTTGGCACCCTCCATTCCATAATCCATCATGTGGTTATTGGCTAGATTAACTAAGTTTATACCTAGCACTTTAAACAAGGCAAGCGCTGAAGCAGGAGCCTTCAAGGCCGGGCCGGTCTTCTTGATCGCTTGAAGCTGGCTGGTTATGGGGCATTCAAGATTGACAGATCTCAAACGGGCTCTTTGCAAAGTAGCCGTTAATTCTGCTTCAAGCTTAAGTTCGTGGTTCAGATGGTCTGAAACAGGGCAAAAATCACCGGTAATGAACAGATCGCAACTTTCAGGGTGACCAAAGGCGATATTAACCATGCTCAACTCCACCGATTTAAAAGCCTGCGTGTTCAGTTATGTTGTTTTGAGTGGAAGAATCACGCAAGGCCGATATTGTTGCCGACAGCCGTCCATATGTGTTCTCCAGGGAAAAGGCCTTTCTCGCGAATAATCGGCAGTTGTTTGAGATACGCACCCATAACTTAGTATCATGAAGGAGCTCGATGGCCCTTTGCGCAGTATCTGCATCAGTTTCGGCCAGAAAGCCATGCTCGCCATCCAGAAAGCCCACGCTCTGCAGTCCGTTCCAAGTGCCAACGATGGGGATTCCCAAGGCCAGCAATTCAACCACCCTTCCCCTGAACCCTGACCCAGTTTCCAAGGGCAGCAGCATGACCCTGCACCGGGTCAGATAGGGCTTGATGTCATCCACATATCCAGTTACAATAACTGATTCGTCTTTAACATTCTCAATAATCTCCAGGGGTGGGTTGGCCCCAACGATGTATAGTGTACATTCTGGTATTGACTCCCTGATCATAGGCAGGATGCTCGTGAGTATGCGTTTTAAAGCCCTGCGGTTGAACTGGTTTCCCAAGGAACCGTAAAAAAGGACGGCGGTCTCGCGGCGATGTTCGTTCCTATAGCTGAGGTATGGCCCCAGATCCTGTCCGTTGACCGTAACGGACACAGGAACCTTTGGCTCCCAAGAGTTGATTAGACTGGCTTGTTTTTCGGAATTTACGATCACGAGATCGGATGCCAGAAAGCATCTCCGCTGTCGATCCAGACTATGCTCCAGTTGTATCTTATGGTGAAGAGATGCGATTCTGCCTTCGGCGTACTTGCCAGCTTTCAAGAGCTCCATATGTTCTTCCACCAGATAATGAGTGTCAATGATCTTAAGTATATCCTTGTCAACCTGTTTGAACAAAAAGCCAAGATACCAATAATGTATCAGGAAAGCATCTGGTCTCAAATTGCCAACAAGATCCAGCAACTGATTCTTGATCTGTCTTGAGCTTACAGAAAATTCTTCCTTGGATATGGGTGTGAGTAACGTCCCAAGTTTAAGCGCAAGCACTCTTGCGGCTTTGACCAGCCTTCCCTTTCCATAGCTCGCAGAAAGCAGCGGATGGTATTCCACACCAAGGTCACTCATGGTCTGCATTGTTTGTTTCTGCCCGCCTGACTTGGCAAGGATGTCGGAAAAAACAATCTCATGATCAGCGCTCAACCCTTTCAACTGGTTCAGCATCCTGACCTGGCTCATTCCTGCCAGGGGGAACAATGGCCCAGGAAACACAATGTGTATCTTCATCTACCAGCAAATGCCCTCATAGTTTTCCCGCCTGGCAGAACCTGTTCCAACCAGATCTATGAACTGAACACAGGGATATCTTGCCGGGAGTTCTATGTAAGCTTTTTCCTTTCTATTCAGCACAATCGTATCTGCCCAAGCCAATATTTCATCTGCCTCCTGGGTTAAAATACTTGGAAGGACAGGCAGATTCCGTGCTATATACTCCCGGTTCGCTCCGATCAGGAGAGCCTGCTGCACGAAGCTGTCATGGGCTTTGATCTCATAACCTTCAGGCAGCAAATCCTCGATGACCTTGATGATCGGGCTGTATCTAAGGTCATCGGTACCCTCCTTGAAAGCCACCCCCAGAATCCCTACTTTTTTCCCACCCTTGGATTTAATGAGTTCCGTGGCCATGGCTATGTGGTTTTGATTGCTGGCCTCGATCGATTCCAGTACTGGTGAAGCCATGGCGTGATCGAGCGCCAGGGTTTTCAGAGCCTTGAGGTCCTTGGGCAGGCAGGATCCGCCATAGGCGAATCCAGGTTTGAAGTAATAAGGGGAAATGTTCAGCTGCCTGTCCAGGCAAAAAACCCTCATAACCTCGCGCGAGTCAATACCCAGTTTCTTGCAGATATTGCCAACTTCGTTGGCAAATGTCACCTTAAGCGCGTGATAACTGTTGTTCACGTATTTTATAATCTCTGCAGTGAGGATGTCAGACTCTACAAACTCACCGTTAACTTTCTCATATACATCCCTCATTACATTGGCAGCTTGTGGGCTGTCTGTGCCAATTAGTGTGAAGGGTGGATTGTAATAATCTTCCACTGCCGAGCCTTCTCTCAGGAATTCCGGGTTGGAAACTACGGAGAAGCCTTCGTTTCTCTTTTTCCCGGATGCTTCAGCGATAATCTCTCCAAGTCGGTGATTGGTTCCCGGGAGGACTGTACTTCTAATCACAACGATGTGATGAGAGTTTTTATCCCCGATGGCCTCTCCTATCTGGCGGGCTGATGTGTAAATGTATTCAAGATTCAGGCTCCCCCGCTCCGTGGAGGGCGTCCCCACGCAGATGATGGACAGGTCACTGGTTAAAACCGCCTGGTAATGATCTGTTGTGGCAGTTATCCTACCCAGGGCATGCTGGTCCCTGATTATCTTGTCTATGTCCTTCTCTACGATCGTCGCCAACCCTTGGTTAACAAGATCAACCTTTGATCGGTTCACATCGATGCCAATGACATCAAATCCGTTCTGGGCAAGGCATCCGAGGCTCACGCACCCCACATACCCCAAACCAAATATGGAGATTCTCATTTTCCTGCCTTTATTATCGTTTAGGTTGCACATGACAAAGCTTCTCACGCCAGCCACCAATATTGGTTAAACAATTATCCACAGTAGTAAGAAAGCTGCTGCATTGAGCAGGCTCACTCAGTATTGGATCCTGTAGCCCTGAATCTTCACGGAATTTGCTTCCACCGCTTTAGGGTATTTGGATTGCCACATTCCCTTTATCGTCGCAAATATTTCGGGCTGATGTATCTTGGTTCCAATATAAAAAGGATTGCAGCAGTTTTGCGCAAAACTCAGCTTGAATTTGTAGATGCCATCCCCACGTGAAGCCCCTCCACCCATTGAATATCTCTTTACACCAATGGAATGTAGATATTTGATCAGTTCCCAGCGTTGAAACGTATTGGCCTTGTACTGGTAGTAATCACTTAATGTACCCCCCAAATAACCATAAGCTAGCTCTCCGTCGCATAAAAGTATCTCGCAGCTCAGAACTATTTCACCCAAATAGGTCAGCGCGAGTATCAGCCTTTCCCTCAACAGCTTTGTGAGTTCCGAAAAAAAGCCTCTGTTGAAATAGTAGAACCCATCGGCGCCATTACGATCCATTGTTTTCGAGTATATATCCCAGAAGACGGCCAGTTGCTGTTCAGATATTTCCAGACCCCTCAGAATCAATGTGTTGAGACCATAGGAAACACCCTTGCGGACAGTTTTTCTAACCCTGTATTCGAAGGATAAATCCCAAACCTTGTCCAAGCCTTGGGAGATATCCACGAATACATTATCCAACACAGCTGTTTGGTCAGTGTAAAGATGGAACTGCCTGTTCCCAGTCAACGGGCAATAACGCACAAATTCCGTTACCACTTGCGATGCTTTGAGAGTCTCAATTACCTGGTTATTGAACTCATCTATAAATGCAGGATCTTCCGCTTGCCCAGCAGGCCCGTTGTAGCCGTAAGCCCCACACAGGTCACAGTAGGTCTGGTTTAGTTCATACCCGAGTTCATTAATGCTTCTTTTGCGCGAGGGGTAAAAAAGAAAATTATTATCATCTTTCACCGCCCAGAAACAGACAGCTTCTCCTGGCTCGACCATTTGGTAGGCACGGTAGTAATCTGGGCTGAAATAGGGGACTCTCCCCATATTTGGCAGGGCTGCGTACAACCTGTTCCAGTGAGTACAATCATCGAGTGTATCTACGCCAAATTCCATGCTTGATTATCCGGATCAGTATTTGCTCGTAAACTTGGGAAACAAGCCTATCAAAGCACGCTTCCCAATTTGGAGATATATTCCCCAAGGGCCTCAGCGCCCACATTCAGCGGCAGGGTAAGTGCGTGGTCCTGCAGATCCCAGGAATACTCATGCTCTTTTCTATCGATCTCTTTCGACAGCAGCCAATGCAGGGGACAGTGAACACCCAGCTTGTGCAGAGCCTTTTTTTTGGCATCCCGATCCCTCAGATATACCGCCATTCCCAAGGGCACAACCTCACCCAATTCACGCTTGATTATCAAATTGGGCGATATGCTGTGTAGTATCAGCTTGAACACAGACCTTCGCTGCCTTCCCAACAATGTATAATCAATTTTATCCAGCAGATAACGGTTCACCCGGGGCATGCCGATCACACCCGGCTGGTGGTAGCAGGCATTGGCTTTGTCAAGCAACCCCAGAAACGCCTTGGGAGAAAGCAGACCCGTCTCAAGGTGCAGATATCTCAATGCCTGAGCTGTACGTTTTTGGGCCAAAAAGGGAATAATGGACCTGAGGGAAGTATTGAAGCGCAGGGGTTCTCGAGACATGAGCACGCTCGCTTCGAAGGGAGTGTACTTCCTCAGGCTGTTGAAGCAATAATCCCCATATAACTCATTCTCGCTATTCAGCCAGCTCTGCACCGCATCTTGCAGGATCGCAACCCCCCGCTGCTTCAGCCAGCTCATAATATCTTTCAAATTCTCCTTTTGGGGCAAACCAAAATGATCAATGAACAAGATCGCTTTAAGACCCGGGCCAGCCTTTCTATCGATATCACCGAGGTCAGGCAGCAACCCCTCTTTCAGCTTATAAAATTCGTAGCTAACGCCAGCCTCACGGAAGGGCCGGATAATGCTTGGACAAAGATACGAGGGCAACAAAACTGTCTGAGTGCTGTCCATACTCAAGTGCTCAATTATCACTTTCAGCGAATAGTAGGCCCCAAAAGTGTACTGGCGGTAATACCCAGTATTTTCCAGCCCGTATTTAGAGAACTGCCCTAAGTATGGGCCAAACAGTAACCCAGGATGGATAAGAAACTCACCGCCGACAGCGAATCTTTTAAGCATAGGCCCCATCCGGAGCAGCCCATCCTGGAGAGCTGGGCAGATTTACAAGCCGTGAGGCAATGTCCATCGCGCTGGGTAACTCCCCCGCCAGACAGGAGCTGTACATATTCAGTTTGTTCATCAGGGTCCAGGCAGGCCTGGACATTATGCCGCTGCGCTTTGACTCCTCCAGGAACCCGTCCCTCAATTCACTGTTTGGCAGCAGAATGGCGTTCAACCAATAGTTAGAAATAGCATGGTCAGGTTCAGAGATAAGGGTCATTTCGCTGTCTTTGGCGAAGAATGTATGGTAGCGCTGGGCGATCTCCCGCTTGCGCCTCAGTATCTGGGGCAACATCTCCATCTGGGCGCAACCCAGCGCGGCATTGACGTTCGGTAACCGGTAATTGAACCCGGTCATGTCGTGCAAGAATTCCCAGGCATGGGGAACCTTGGCTGTGGTGGTCACATGTTTGGCCAATCTGCCGAGATCATCCTCGTTGGTAAGGATCATCCCGCCGCCACCGGTGGTGATGGTTTTGTTGCCGTTGAAGCTCAATATCCCCAACAATCCAGAAGTCCCCGTATGCCGGCCCTTGTAGTAGCTGCCAATGGATTCCGCTGAGTCTTCCACCACCGGAATGTGGTACCGGCCACAAATCTCAACGATCCTATCAATTTCGCAGGGATGGCCGAAAGTATGCATGGGCACGCAGGCGGATATCCGTTTTAGCCCACTAATGTTCACGAATGAAGGATCACAAATGCGCACGAATGATTCACTGGAGGGTTGGGAGGGTTTATTTTGGTTAACCGGCTTTGTGATCGGTTCAGCGCCTTTGGTCTGGCGTCCAACTCTTTCTCCTTCGCTACCTTGTGAGTTAACATTTGTGAAAATTCGTGCTCCTTCATTTGTGCCCATTTGTGGTAGATAGAAACACTGTAAAGTTCCATCAAACTCAGAAAGGACTGCGTTATTAGCCAGCCAGGCTTCCAAGGCATCTGCGGAGAGACCCAGAGTTTTCCGGTCAACGTCGATGAACAAAGGTTCCGCTCCGCAGTAGGCGATGGCGTTACAGGTGGCAATGAAAGTCAGAGGCTGGGTGATCACCAGATCATTTCTCTGAACGCCGGCCAGCAGTAGAGCCGCGTGTAAGGCAGCAGTTCCGTTTACAGTTGCCACAGCGTATTTCGCTCCGGTGAATTCCCGGATCATGTCCTCGAAGCGGTCCACATATTTCCCCACGCTTGACACATAGGTGGAATCAATGCAGTCCAGCAGGTATTTCTTTTCATTACCTCCGAAGAAGGGTTCTTGGAGGGGAATGGTTTCCCTGCCAGGATACAAGGAGTGGATGAAGTCGATGATCGGTTGAAAGTTCATTGTTGCTATGGTTGAGGGGGTTTAGAGGGTTTAGAAGGTTGAGTAGGTTTTTTTATGGCGGCATTTCTCAGCTGAGTTAGCTGGTATGAGATCACATCGATTGATTCTCTGGTGTTGTGACAGCTAACCTCATCGATATAACCCAAGTCCAAGCACAACGTGAGTTGGCACAGCACTTCCATAAGGCTGGCATAGGCAGTCTGGTAAAAGTGTCCCTGATCTTTTGAGCTTTGCCGGGAAGCTCCTTCAGCAATATTGGAACTCACAGATACCGCTGCGCGTTGTATTTGGCTAATCAACCCATATTTCTCTTCAGTCGGCAAAGATCTTGTGAGGCAGTAGATCTCTTTCACCAGTTTCCTCGCTTTTTGCCATACGCTGAGTTTTTCAAAACCATACTCTCTGATCATATCAACTCTCTCAACACTCTAAACCGTCTAAACCCTCTAAACATTATATATTCCTGGTTTGTATTTCGCCAAGTTACGTGGATCTGAAAACCATTCAACTGTCTTTTCCAACCCCTCCCGGAGTGTGTGCCGTGGTTCCCATCCGGTCAGCGCTTGAATCTTGCCATTGTCACACCACAGCCTGAACACTTCAGATTTTTCCGGGCGCACGCGCTGTTTGTCCAGTATAAACTCCACATCGCTACCAGTAATGTCTTTGATAAGTTCGAGGGTGTCCATTATGGATATCTCAGCGTTTGAGCCTATGTTCACCACTTCCCCAATCGCTTGGTCACACTTGGCGAGTTGGATAAAGCCCTGACAGATATCGTCCACATAGTTGAAATCCCGGGTGGGGCTCACGTCACCCAGCTTAATCGCTTTCACACCCGAGGCGATCTGCGTGATGATGGTGGGTATCACCGCCCTGGCCGATTGCCGGGGTCCGTAGGTATTGAAGGGGCGGGCGATCGTTAGGGGCAGTTTAAAGGCGTTATAAAAACTCATGGCCATGGCATCCGCTCCGATCTTACTGGCGCTGTAAGGGGATTGGGGCTGCAGGGGATGTTTTTCATCGATGGGTACATACCGGGCTGTGCCGTACACTTCGCTGGTGGACGTGCAGATGATCCTTCTCACTTTGCTATCCAGGGCAGACTGGCAGATGTTCAGAGTTCCCCTTACATTGGTGTCCACATAGCTGTCCGGAGCAGTGTAAGAATAGGGTATGGCTATCAGGGCAGCCAGATGAAAGATAACGTCGATATCCTTGCTTATGATTCTGCAGAAATGCGGATCGCGTATATCTCCACAAACAACCTCCATGGCTTTCTGGAGAGGAATATCCTCCAGCCAACCCCAGTGATTGAAGGAATTATACTGAGCCAAAGCCCGCACCTCATATCCGGCGGCCAGCAAGGCTTCAGTCAAATGGGAGCCGATGAATCCGTCTGCTCCTGTCACCAAAACTTTCATGTTTATTCCTTTCCCACTAATGAGCACAAATAAAAGACACTAATTTTCACAAATATAAGGTTTAATAGCGACTGCAATAGCAAACTTCAATGCCTGAAATTCACAGCTATGAACTTGATTAATCAATACTTTCCCAACAAACTCATTCGTGGCCATTCGTGCTTTTTTATTTGTGGTCATTCGTGGTAGATCAATTGTGGCGGATCATTGAAAATGTTCCTTGTAGATATCCTGCGCCTTTTCATAGTCGTCGATCTGCCCGATATCCAGCCAGTATTCGCTAATGGGGTAGTGGCTTATCTTCATACCCCGTGCCAGCATATCCTTTATGAGAGAGTCCATGCCATAATAGGTGTCTGCGGGTATTATATCCAGCAACTCCGGTTTGAATACATATATGCCTGCCAAGATGGTGGTCTTGATATTGGGTTTTTCTTCTATCCCGGTCACATAGTCGCCTTCAGTGAAGATGTTGCCAAACTGGAAAGGCGTCACAATTTCCTTCGTGCTGATGGTCAGCAGCGAATCGCGCTGACAGGCATAGCTAATCAGTTTGCTGTAATCAAGTTGCGTGAGGATGTCCCCGTTCATCACCAGAAATGGCTCTGTGAGCGCATCTTGTAGCAGCCTTACAGGGCCGGCAGTTCCCAGTGGCTTGATCTCCTTGCTGATGATGAGCCTAACCCCGTACTTGCTGCCGTCACCGAAGAAATTCTCAATGTAATCTGATTTGTAGTTCGTAGCCAGATAGATATCTTTGAAGCCATGCCTGCCAAGATGCTCGATCTGGATCTCCAATACAGCTTTTTCACCTATGGGCAGAAGTGGCTTGGGAATTACCTCAGTGAATGGCCTAAGCCGGCTACCCAACCCGCCTGAAAGAATCACTGCCTTCATATTCTCCCTCTATCTGGCATTTTCGATGGCATTACGCACATCCCTGATATTTCTGGCCCAGCTGAAATATTCAGCCAAAACCTCTCTTGAGGGAACCAGGATTTGGATCTTCCCCTCCAACACCTGACTAATTTTTATTGCCCAGCTATCATGATCAAGTGGATCGACGAATTCACCCGCCCCCTGGCTAGTGAGAAATTCGTACAAAGCTCCCGTGGGTATCAGCAGCACAGGGACGCCAGTCATTGTCGCTTTCAACGCGCTGGCTGATCCTGCCGAGTTAACCGGCAGATTTATGAACAGGTCAGCTGATTCAAAGTACTTGCGCAGGGTTTCGTCGTCCACAAAACCTACAAAATGGACCCTTTTGGCCATGCCAAGCCTGGCAGTGTACTCGTGCAGATACTGCTCGTATTCATTGAGGCCATGGCCGGTTATATAGCAACTGAAGCTGTATCTTTCTTTCAACTTGGATAATGCTTCGATAACCCTGTCCACCTGATACTCCGGAGACAATCTCTGCGAAAGCACGATTACAAAGCCAGCCTGCGGCAGGCCCAAATCCTTCCGGGCCGCCTTCTTACCTAATACAGGCTTCCAATAATCAAGGTCATAGCCCCACATGAAATAGAAGATCCGCAGGGCGGGATACAGCGCCTGAAAGGTGGCGAGGGCTTGGGGACTATCTTTCATTGTGAGTAGGTTTTTCACCCTGTACATCCATGCTGATTTAATGCGGTTGGCCATAAAAGTGCCAATGGCTTTCGTAATGCTTTTTCCACCGTAGCGAACAGGCAACATGAGGCTTGAATTCAGAAAGTTGTAATGCAATATCTTGCCAAGCTTTACCGCCGAATTGATTCGGCGCATCCAATGTGTATGCCGGGAGACGGGTAGCATGAAAACCGTGTCTGGGCTGTCTAGTTTCATTACAGATTGCAGAAGCTTATCCGAGTAGATTTCTTCCCGAAACTGCCCCAGTTTCATTCTTTTTATCATCACCGCGGGAAAATTGCTATGGCTGAAGTTATCTCCGAATTCGGCGCGATAAACCTTGTCCGCTCTCAGGTCTGGCTGCCAAACCTCACAGCGATAGTCGGGCGCATGGCTGGCCAAAGCCCTAAGCAGAATATCTCCCCAATCAAGCGCGGGAATTCCCACCCAACCTCCATTGGGGGTTGTCCAGTTGGGCCACGGCCTGGGCTTATCCCCCCATTCCTTGTAGGCGGGACTAAATGAGATAATAAATATAACTGATTTCATATTAGAGAGTCGTTGATGCTGTGTAGCAGCTATTACTTGGATGATCGTTGGTGTGACGGTTCATCTCTGGCATAATCCATATGTTCGCTTGGGTGTCCCATGATGAAAAAAATCGCATAAACTCCCGGTTCATCCATGTACCAGATTGTTTTCCTTACGAATTGAACAAGGTCCAATCACCGCCAATCATGTCTTTAGTCGATTTGATCACTTTTGCCGGTGTACCCCCTACCATGGAGTAGGGAGGCACATCATGTGCGACAACTGAATTAGGGGCAATGATCGAATGGTGGCCGATAGTTACCCCGGGATATATTGTGCAATGCACGCCAACATAAACACAATCTTCAATTGTGATCGGTTTTGTGGGCCTGTATCTTTCAGCATTTTCTTTGAGAGGAAGTCCGTTTATGCACATCAAGGCCGAGGAATGCGTCCAGAAATGGCTGTAACCAATGTGCACATTGTCCCCAATGCTTATGTTGTCGCTGAAGTCCAAAACCGCGAGGTGCCCCACAAACGACTCTTTGCCGATCACTATCCTGCCTTTGCCATGCCCAGTGATCACAACTCTTCCCTCTATTATCGAATTATCCCCAATACTTATCCTCTCCAGGATGGCTCCAGTGCCGATCTTCACGTTGTTTCCAATCTTCACGTCATATCTGGCCTTAACGTTGTCCCCTATCCTGCATCCCTTGCCGACAATGGAGTCTCTACTGATGAATACGTGGTTGCCGATATGATTGTTCTTTCTCAGTTTCCTGATCCTGACTTGATTGACCCAAGTTTGTGCGATCCTCTTCAAAAACTTATTCATCTCCAGCTTACCTCTCGAAGGACAGTCATCATATTATTAATAGGTGATTAACAGATTACCCTTTTTGCTTTCATTATCAGCTTTGCTCTTGATGCTGGATACTACCCGGGCGCAGTGATTTCTGAATATAGCAGGTTATCGAACACGAAAGCATGGATTACATGACATCATTTTTCAGTTGAAAATTTCTCTGGCCAGGCCCTTGCCAAAGATCTGATGCGCAATGATCCCAAGGTTGAAATTGCCCTCAATCACATAGGCTCCCCCTTCCAGCAAGGCAATGTCCCAGCCGATGAATTTGAGTTCGTGGAAAGCTATGGCGGTGCGCTTGACGAGATCTCGTGCTTCATCCCAACGTTTAATCCTAACCCCCCCAAATTTGGTGTTGGTACCGGGGATTTCTGTGTGATCGACCATATCGTAGGGAATTCTGCCAAATTGCCCCAATATCCCGGTTTCAACATCCACTTCCACCATCATGCCGCCTTGGCTTACATTATCAACCGGTTTTCCCCGGGCTCCTATCTTGAGCATTGCCGCGATAATCTCCACGCCGCCATCCTGATATTTGGACAGGACCCTAAATGTGTTCAGACAGCTCGGATTCAACGCTGCCAACTGGCCATCCTGCACCAAGCCTTCCTGAAGGATAAGTTGCTTGTTCTTGAATGATCCCGAAATGAATCCCGCAGAAAGAACAGCGGATCCTTCATGGAAAAGACCGTCTTCCCCCCGGTTAAAAGAGTGGATCCCCACTCCCTCGGAACCAAGGCTGTCTTTGAGAAACAACCTGTTGTGTCTTACTCCCGCTATCATCTCGTCTACCTGATCGTGCTTCAGAACTTGGTTCGAGAGGTCAAAAAATGTGCTTTTTGAGAACTTGAGGTAAACCTTAGGGTGCTTTATTCCGTACACTTGGCAAAGGTCGGCAAAAAGAGCCTTGTCTTCAGTTAAATACTTGTATTGTGAGTATTTCATTATCTCTTTGTCGAAAGCGGACTGGGGAATATAAGTCTTCATTTCACCAACAGGCATAGTGCATGATTTCAAGAACATGGAGTATTCAAAGTAGGTATAGGGAAACTCTTCCCAGTGCCGAGCCACAGCCCAAGCTTCCCTGATTTGGGTAAGCAACCCCTTCCTGCCCTTGGTTCTTCGGTAATGCCTTAGGCAATGATAGACAGGAGAATGTACGTACATGCCATTGGGCAAGCCTTTCAATATTATTCTCAATCTTATGCAGATTTTGTATATCGTACGTAAGGTTTGTTTCATTATGTTACCCCCTGTACCAAGAATTCAGCATCATTGTTTGTAAAGCCGAAAACCAACATCGGTCCCGTTCTAAGTCCATCAGGTCTCTTTGTAGCCAGAAATCATTTTCCATTTCTCATCTCGTCGTTTATATAGCCAAACGTTTTCTTAAGCTTAAACATATCTGTAAGCATCAGCCAGTGTTCTTTCCTGAGCAATCCGGTAAGGACTAGCACTGCATAAACAGCAATAAGGAAGACTGGAGCAAAAGCCACCCACCACAACGGCGTGATGTTTTTGATTTGTGTCGTGGCAAAGTATCCGGCACCAGCGGCGATAAGTATAACCATGTGCCGAAAGTAGTTCTTGGGGTCCAGCTTTACTTCACCCAGCCGTTTGGCGAAAAAAATGGATAGTAGGTTGACGGCCACATTGATCACCAAGAGGTTCAGGGCCACACCGGTCGCTCCCAGATTCAGATATTTGGGCGATACGAAAACGGTGACGGAAACTAAAAAGATCGCGAGTTTGATCACATTTATGGCGGCAGCCAGATTGAACTTGCCCATCCCGCTCAGGATGTTCCCGTAAGGCATTCCCCAAAGCAAGAAATAGGTGGAGAAAAGCAAAAGGATGAAGGGGGTTATGCTGGGCTGGTACTTTGAACCCAGCACCAGTATCAGGAACTCCCCGCCCACGAGTCCAACCGCGCAGACCAGGGGCAGCACAAAGAGCACGATGATCTCCTGATATTTGCGTATGTTGTTGTTTACTCCCGCCCAGTCGCCTTTGGCTATCATCGAGGAAAACAGAGGAAAGAAGATCATGCCCACCGGTCCGGCTATAAGCATGAACATCCCGCCGATGGAATTGGCGGCGGAGAAGTAGCCCAGCTGTTCGGTGCTGGTGAAATGAGCCAGCATCAACTTGTCCGCAAAATGCGTTACCGACGTGATCACAACTATAATGAGCATGGGCAGCGACATCCGGTAATACTCCTTGGCCAGCACGGGGTTATATTTACCGATGGGGTATTCCCTAAGCAAACGGTAGATGAAAGGTATCACCAAAATGCTTAGCAACAGATTCCAGGCAGACATGGCTATAGCCGCCCCCCCCAGCAGCACGATGACCACCCTGCCAATATGGTACATGATGCCCCGGATGAAGCTTGGGATGTTAGCCTTGGCCTGTTGCAGTTTTGCCGTGTAGATGGTCTGCGAATAACCCTCATATTTGTGGATAACGTTAAAGAGCAGGGTGAGGATGATCACCACCTGCACTTCCCGGCTTTCAAACTGGTAATGCAGCAGGTACTTTTGGATCAGGAACCAGCCCAGCACTGCCACGAAGTACACAATGCCGGTCACTATTGAGATCCGTGTGATCACTGCCATGCATTCCTCGTGGTCCCGGCCTTCGGAGGCCAATTTGATATGAGGAGAGCCGAAGATGCCATTGATAAAGCCAAATATGCCCGTATAGGCCGTAGCGAAGGTGATGGTTCCCATCACAGTGGGGCCTGCCAGCCTGGCTACCACAATGCCTCCCAGAGTTGCCACCAGGTGAAGGAGAAAATTTGACCCGAACTGGACCAGGAACCTTTGTTTTAACATCCGTTATCTACTATCTTTAGATTTTCTTGCCCTGAACCGTGTAAGGAATCAAGGCCACGTTGATTATCGAAAATAAAAACGCCCAGATCAGGTACTTGGAGACCGAGGTCAGGGTTAGGCTCCAGAGTATGGTGGACGTGGAGTGAACCACAAAAAAACCGATCAAGGCCAGGATAAACACCCAATGGGCATTGTCCCCCACGCCCATAAGGCTGTTACTTCTTCCCCTTTGCCATGTTTTTGCCAGGATGGCAAGAAAGGCAAAGCTTAGCAGGATAAAACCCAACACACCTAGGTTGAGCAGATTGGTCTGGTTGCCCACGTGAGGGTCCATGTACTGCATGAATGTGTTGGAAAAGGCCCAGCCGATCACCGGGCTTTCCCTCCACATACTCATTACCCTGGGGCCACGGTATGTGACCCTGCTCAGCGTACCACCCGCCGATATGTCTCCCTCGGCAAATTCTTGCAGAGTTAGCATCCTCCCGAATGCCAGGGAGCTTTGAGAAAAAACCAGAGGGAAAGCACCGCCGATTAACACGATCAGTAGGCTAACAATAACGACCACCCTCACCATCTGTTTAAGAAAACCAAAGCCGCGCATGAAGAAAAATGAGGCCAGGACCAGCACCAAAAATAGTATCCAGCCCCTGGTGGCAGACAGGAATATGCTCAGGCCCGATACGAAAGAGCCGGTAACCAGCAAATTCGGTGAGATCGTGGTCACTCTCCTGAACAGCAAGCAGATGCTCACCACCAATGTAACGCTCATGATCGACGAAGAAAACAGGACCCGGCCCAAACTCTCTTCAGAAGCGTCAATTGCCCTGAAGCGGCTGATGCCGGAAAGAATGTTGTGGAAGTAGTTGCCCGTTACATAGGTGTGGATGATCAGCATAAAACCGATCAGCACCACGGGCAGCAACAGCCTGAACAGCCTGTCCAAGTCTTCTGGTTGGGTGATGATCCTGGCGGCCACCAAAGGCCAAAGCCAGTTAAAAACGAAGCGGAAAGCCCTTACCATGTTGGCGGCAGATATTCCCATGGCCAGTGAAATGGCGAAATAAAACACTCCCAAGCCGATCAACAGCCAAACTTCCCGCCCGAACAGGAAAGCTCTTTCGCGGCGTTTCCTGCTATTCTTGACCAACAGCGTCAGCAACAACAGATCGCTGTAAGACAAGGTGATCCCAGGTATTATACCATAACCCGGTATTCCGTAAATATCTGATTGGTACAAGCCAGTGAATAAGCGCCCTGGGGCATCGCTGATCATGAAGAACCACACCAGCCAGAGCAGGTCGTCTTTGCCATTGTAAATATTGGCCAGCAGGAGCAAGAAAACGCCCTGTACCACAACTGTCGGCAAACCAAGCCGGGGAAAGCCATAAACAACCAAAATGGTACCCAGGAACGCCAGGATCATTTTCAGGCTGTCCCGGTTCACGCAAACACTCCCGGCTCACTTTTATTGGGGTTGTTCCGGCAAAGGAATATGTTCATTTGCACAATCTCCGGGCGAAATGGGCCAGCCTGAAAGGCAACTTCCTTATGCTGTAGCTGTAGAACTTCTTGGTTTCTCTGGAAAAACTCAGCTTCATGCGGAGGAGATGGGGCAGCCGGTCCGGGTGGATGGCCCCCAAATCCAGGTAAGCGCAGCCAAGGTTCTTTGCCCACCTGATCTGGTCCCAGATCAGCAGCTCATTCTGATACAGGTTGTTGGGTATGCCGATCTTCCTTCCGGCGGCCCAGCCAATGGCGTAATTGCTGTTGGCCAGGGCAATGCCGGTGCTGATATATTCCCCTTGATAGCGTACAGCCGTGCACACAGCCCTGCCCAGGGCATGGTAGTGGGAAAAAACCCCCTTGTAAAAGGCTTCGTCTCTGATCTTAAGCCCAGCCTTGCGCTTCAGGTCGGTGCCAAGGGCAGTAAAAACGCCGAAGTCTCCTGGATCCAAAGAGACCGCTTCCAGGCCCAGCTTCAGCGCGCGCCGGATCTTCTGTTTCTGGCTGTGTTTCAAACTGTTGAAAATTTCTTCCTCCGTCTGGCCCTCAAGGCCGACAAGCACGGTTTCATGTGACTTCGCTCCCAGTTTTTCCCAGGCAGTTTTTACTGCCTGCTGTAAAGCTATGTTGGAGACTATGCTCAGGCTTTCCAAAGCATGGGTGCGGGTTTTGGCCAGAAGGCCTTCCAGGGAAACCGCGTTTTCATCGAAAACCCAGCCCCCGTAAGGCATTTCATTAGCTGACAGATTGGAATACGATCTGGTGATCCATCCTTCTCTGAAGGAATGGCAGGGACAGCAGCCGACCAATTCTGCATCCTGATAGGCCAGGTAGTAGCTGAGGTCGCTGCCGAAAGCTGCGGATGCCATGCGGTTGAGGGCTACCTCGTGAAAAACGGTGCCGCCGCAATCATTGCACAAAATATCAATATTGGCTGCCAGGTCCGCATCTATTTTGCCAAGGCTTAATCTGACTATAGTTGGATACTGCTCAATCACCCGATAAAGCCCCTATCTTCAATTCGAAAACGATACTGGTTTGTAAATGTTCACGCATCCTCACTGTTAAAAAATTCACCCAACTGCAGATCGATCTCTTCCGGGAGTCCGTAATTCCCATGCCCCGGAGTGAATGTCAGCTCTCCAAAGACAAATTTTTTGTTCACGAAATAGAAATCAACCCTCACATAATCAAAATCTGCTGATAGTTTTTCGCTGTATTCGAGCAACTTTCGCAAAGGCAGTTCCGGATTCAGCGGCACGTTCCTGTCCGCCTTGCCCCGCAGAAAGTCGATATCCATCCAATTGCCTTGGGTATCATAGGTGTTATAAACCATCTGGGAGTATCTTCCTGTGACCATATGCATGAATCCCGGTTTCCCATTGAAGCAGTAAACCTTATAGTCCGTTAGCTCTCCGCTGGTGTCTTCAAGATACTTCTCGCAGATGATGCGGGGTTTGATATCCCTGTAAACCCTTTCTCGCTGGCAATAGTAGAAATTGCTCTTGAGCCAGAAGTTTACTCTGGCCTTAAGCTCCTTGTGGTCTATCGCGCTTTTATCCCTGCAGATGTAGTTCCAGGCGGCACCATGGGTGGCTTTGAGCGCAAATCTCTGGGGCAGCCTGTTCAGGGATTCACGAAATCCCTTGTAGCTGTCATAAACTCCGTAGATCTCGTTCAGGATCTCCGGCCCCGCCTTTTCTTCCACATATTTCCGAACTTCATACTTGTCGGCACATTGCACTTTCAAAGCGGGCGGCGGGGTCATCAGGATCTTAACCACGTGTTCAGAGTACTTGCGGGGTTCCTTAAGGTTTGGTTTGACGCCGTGTCTGTTTAGGTAATACTGTTCCACAAATTTCTCATCCGGGATCAGAATCTTATTTGCCAGCCTCTTGTACCTCACATACCTGTAAAAAAGAGAAGGATTGCTCTTTTTCATTGCTGCCAGACTTTGCCTGATACTCATCTTCACCTCAGCAATTCCGGAGGATAATCACCTGTGTCCGGTGTTTTATGTGCAAGCCATCTGTGAAATCCATTCAAACCCATGTATCTGCTTTTTATCACTCTAGAGTCAATCCCTCTGCCCAGCATGCTTTTCAAGGCTGCCTTGCCAAGAGCGTATAATGTCTCAAGATAATAACCCGCAAAGTCAAGTTTGCCTAAATGCCGGTAACGAAGGATCAGGCGGGATTTAATGTCAAAATACTCCCGGACCGGATTGCTGTTTCTTCCCCCTATCGAGAGGCTGCCCATATGCCAGAGTTTTGCCTTGGGCGAGAAAAACAGTTTGAATCCCTTCCTGAGCGCCCGCAAAGCGTAATCCGCCTGCTCGTCGTTGAACCAGAAACAATCGCAGTAATAACCCACACTCTTGAATACTTTGATGTGCAGCAGCCAGAACACATCGTCTATCATATCCACTTCCCGGTCTTCCGGGGGCAACCCGGGATCCCGCACGTTGCGGTGCAAAGGCTTGTAGGTGAGCCTGCGGCGGTTCACGCAGATGGAGCCTGTCTGTTGGATCAGCTCTGGTTGATAATAATCATACACCACGCCGGTGACTATGCATTTGTTCGCGTGTCTTTGGGAGGCAAGCACAAGTTCTGAGATGGCGGAAGGATCGAGCACCGTGTCGTTGTTCATCACCAAGACATACTCCGGTGAGAGTTCCTCCGCTTGCTTCAACCCCCGGTTGATGCCTCCCACATAGCCATAATTTTTATCCAGCTCAAGCAGCTTCACCCCATCAGGCAGTCCCTCCCGCAGCAACCCGGGTTCCTCTGCTCGGGATCCGTTGTCCACCACCAACAGGGACAGGTTGGAATAATCAGACTTGAGGACTGAATCGACGCATTGCAGGGTTTCTTTGGCAGTATTCCAGTTGACTGTGACCACTACCACCAAGGGCTGTTCGATCACGTGTAAAACTCCCTGATCGTGTTTGTGATCAAATCAAATTCATCTGCTTGCAGATCCGGGTAGAGAGGCAGGGTCACCAGTTCCATCCAGATCGCCTCACTCAACGGGAGTTCTCTGTACCAGGGTTTGTACATATCATACAAATGGTTGGGATAATAATGCACTCCGGTCGTGATGCCTTTATCCATCAGGCTGGCCCGCAGTTCATCGCGTCTGGGAACTTTGATCACGAAATTGTGGCAGGCGGGGAACATGTAGTCCTTCACGGGAGGCACTTGGATAGCCGGGATGTCCCTGAAAGCTCCACGATATCTTTCGGACCAGTATCTGCGCCTATCGTTCATCCATTCCAGTTTTTCCAGCTGGGCCAGGCCAATGGCGGCTGTGATGTCGTTCATGTGGTATTTGAAACCGGCTTCGGTGACATCGTAGAACCAGTCGTAGCTGTTACCCGCCCCGCGGTCGAAAGTATCTTTGGAGATGCCCACCCAGCGCAGTTTTTTGATCCGTACTGCCCATTCATTGTTGTTTGTGCAGAGCATACCGCCATCGCCGGTGGCCAGATTTTTCACCGCTTGGAAGCTGAAAGAACCGAAGTCACCAATCGAGCCCAGCATCCTGCCCTTGTATTTGCCGCCGCAGGCGTGGGCGCAATCTTCGATCACCGCCAGTTTATTCTCTTTGGCCAGCTCCATGATGGGATCCATGTCGCAGGCGTAGCCTCCGTAATGAACCACAATGATGGCTTTGGTCCGCGGGGTGATGAGTTTGGCGATCTCTTCCGCGGTAACGTTCAGGTTACCTGGTTCCACGTCGCAGAAGACCGGAATGCCTCCGTTGTAGAGAATGGCATGGTTGGTGGAGACAAAAGTCATGGCAGGCGTGATCACCTCAGAGTCCTTGACGTCTATGCACATCAGGGCAAGGTGCAGGGCCGCGGTGGCGGAATTCAGTCCCAGGGCGTGTTCTGTTCCTATGTACCCTGAAAACTTGCGTTCAAACTCTGCTGTTTTAGGGCCCATGCCCCACCAACCCGAATCAATTACCTCTTTCAGGTATTTCATTTCAAGTTCATTATGATATGGACGGTAAACGGGTATCATCAATCTTCCTTTGTAGCAAAAATCTGTTCCCAATTTGGTAATCCGGCATCCTTGGGCGATACCGTCACTTTCTCCGCAGGGATCTGCCAATCAATGGAGAGGCGGGGATCGTCATAGCGCAAACCCGCGTCAGCGGTTGGCTCATAATATTTGTTACACTTGTACTCAACGATTGCTTCCATGCTGAGAACCGCGAATCCGTGAGCGAAACCGGCCGGCAGGAAGAATTGACGCTGCTCCCGACCATCCAACTCCACGCTTGCATGCCGGCCAAAGCTGTTAGATCCTGCCCTTAGATCCACCGCCACATCCAGTATCCTACCCCATACGCAGCGCACCAGCTTGGCCTGGGCGTGCGGAATCCTTTGGTAATGCAGGCCGCGGATGGTGCCGTAGCTGGAAAAGGACATGTTATCCTGAACGAAATCCACTCCCAGGATCTCTTTGTAACTTGCCGCGCGAAATGTTTCCAGGAAAAAACCCCTCCCATCCCTGTAGATATCAGGAGTGATCAATATCAATCCGGGGATCTCAAGCTTTTGTAATTTCAAACGGCATCCCTCTGGTGGAGCTATTATGCCAATTCCCTCTGGATCCCAGATCAAGTCCGGGATGACGATCCGCTCGGAAACTCAGTTTGTTACCTGTCATCCCGGGCTTGACCCGGGATCCAGAACCTCAATGTCATCCCGGCGAAGGCCGGGATCCAGTTCATTTTTGTTTCAAAAATCCAAACCATCATCTATTGTACTGCGACACCAGTTCCGGACTTGCCAGAATGGTCTCCAGATAGGAACGGTAGTCACACCGGGGTAGCGATTCTATAAGTCGGTTGAATCCCTCCTTGCCAACAAAGCCCATCATGTAGGCCACCTCTTCCACGCAGCCCACTTTCAGGCCCTGGCGTTTTTCGATGGCGCCAATGAATTGGGATACTTCCAGCAGAGCCTGAGGTGTGCCGGTATCCAACCAGGCCATACCCCGTCCCATGATCTGCACGTCCAGGTCTCCGCGCTCCAGATAGACCCGGTTCAGGTCGGTGATCTCCAGTTCGCCCCGGGTTGAGGGTTCCAGCTTGCAGGCAATTTGTGCCACCTCATTGTTATAGACGTACAGACCCACCACCGCGTAGTTGGATTTTGGCATCGCCGGCTTTTCCTCCAGGGAAACGGCTTTTCCCATCTGGTCAAACTCAACCACCCCGTAGCGCTGGGGATCGTTTACGTAATAACCAAACACGGTAGCTCCCCGGTTCGATCTAAGAGCTTCGCGCAGAAAGTCCAGATTACCGTAAAAGATGTTGTCGCCGAGGATCAGGGTAACATCATCTTTTCCGATGAACTCTTTTCCCAGAATGAAGGCTTCGGCTATCCCTTTTGGCCCGGGTTGCAACTTGTAGCTGATCTTCAGCCCCAGATGCGAGCCGTCCCCGAACAGCTTTTGGTAAAAGGGTATGGTCTCCGCGTTGCTGATGATCATGATCTCCAGGATCCCTGCCAGCATCAGGGTGGAAAGCGGATAGTAGATCATGGGCTTGTCGTAGATCATCACCAGTTGCTTGCTGTAGCAAAGCGAAGTTGGATACATGCGGGAGCCGGCCCCGCCGGCCAGGATGATACCTTTCATTATTGGTCCCTGTTTAATCCACTAATATCACGAGTTAAACAAAAAAGGATTGGTTGAGAAAGTCGAGAAAGTTTAGAAGGTTTGTAAGGAGTCAATTCACCCAGTCTTTCCAACCTTCTCAACCCTCTAAACTCTCTCAACCTTCTAAACCTTCTAAACCAAACTCATTGAATTCCCGCCCCAGGAACCGGAGTGAACCTTCTGGGCTGGTGAATCACATAATAGCCGCATTCTTGTCCTGGAGGATAATTGGGATTGTCAGTACCGTCAAGGAGGTAGTCGTCCACATTGGCCGGAAGCCAGTAGTTGTTGGTGGCATCCACGTCATCATATACGTATGTATAATATGGAGGAGCGTCATTTTGCCTGATCACAACAAAATACTGGGCAGTACGGTAGAAATCGTTGTAGTTGATCTGCATTGTGCCCAATGGACGTATGGTCCAGCGTGTGGAGTAATAGAATTTGTTATAAGCAATGATTTCATTGCCGCTCCCTTGGTGCACATCGATCATGCCATGTTCAAACTCATTATGAGTAATAGAACCTGAACAGGTCAAATTGGCCACGCCAAATCTGGAATTGTAAAAATAGTTGTTGTTTATATCAAAATCTCCAATAATTGATATGCTTATCCCGTAGCCTTGATTCATGAAAACGCAGGAGGATACATCAAATGGCCCCGGCTGAGAGCTGAACAACTGAAATCCCATGTTGGCACAGTCAGCTGTGATCACATTGCTGATGCTGGCGTTCCCCTGCAAAATCGATAGTCCCGTGTTACCGTGTTGCATGAGCATATTGTTCACTACACAATAGTCGTTGAAGACGCCCACAGTGTTGGCGAAATAGCGCACTATCCCCCCCTGTAGCCGAGAGTCTTCGCCCCGCAACTCCAGACCGCCAAAATAGTCGTCGGGTCCCAATTCCAACGCAGAGGTTGTGAATGCCTCCCTGGCCGGCAGTATCCTCCAAGCGTCATTGATATCACTGGCTTCCACAGTAATGAACCCACCATAGGCCTTGAAGGAGCTGCCAGGCCCCATGTAGATCCGGGACCCGGGCTGTATTGTCACCGTGCCTGTGAAGGAAGCAGTTTCCCCTATAAAATAACAGTGGTCCCTCTTAAACACCACGTCCTCGCTATGATATGTACCCAGAATGGTTACAGGAAACAGCTCCAGGCTGCCCAGGTCCATTTCCTGACCTGCTTCCAGCGAGAGGCCGCAAATATACCTTACCCCCCATTGCGGGCTGATGAATGCCAGATTATAGGCGCCGGGTGTGATTTCTTCCAGATCGAAGCTGCCATCTGCTCCGCTGGTTGTCAGTTTCAATGGTTCCTCTCCCCGGTGGTCAAACTCTGTCTCCTGGCTGATGGTCACCCCGATTTGAGGATACTTGGTGTTCAGTCTTACAATGGTGGTATCCAGTACTGCCGGCGCATACAGCGCGATGGTGACCCCCGCAAAATCCACCGGGTCCAGCAGCGGATCTCCGCTGTCGTTGGTCAGGACCACCCTCCCCACCAACTTGGCTGTCGTGGGCTTGGTGCAGGATGAACAGCCCAGCAGAGCCAACAGGAAAAACAGGCTCAGCAAGGATAATACTGGGATGCCACTATAAAGGGAGATTCTTTTCATTATGCCTCCTCAAGGGTGCTAATGCTTTGCCCAGAATTCTTCCAAAAAACCTCTTTGACGAACCATAGGGCTACCAGCGCCACCATAAAATCCAAAGGCAGGCGGTAACGCTCCATGGGCCAGACCATCAGTGTATGGACCAGGCTGTGGAACAGCGGCAGGCCAGCCAGCAGCAGGATTCGCCATCTTCGCCTGATGAAAGCGAGCACACAGCCCGCGAGGTAAAAGGGTAGATAGATTCCGTAAAACAACAGGCTGCTGAGGTTGTGCCCCAAAGACCACTTTATTCCCCTGAATCCGTACTGGATGAAGGTCAGGCGAAAATTGGCTGGTTTCCAGTAATGCCAAAAAGCTTTCCAGTACTTCTCGTACTTTCCGTATTCCTTGAACTCAACTCCCTCTTCAATCGCCCAGGCCTGCGCTTCCTGAACCGATCTTCTATAGCCTGGATGGGCTTTGACGCCATTTTCCGCGCTGAAGTGCAGCTTGCCCAGATCCCTCCCCCAAAATCTGGAGGTTATGGTGGTTGTACGCGGGGTAAGGATTACCAATTGATCGTGTTGTTTATAGTTTCGCAGTGTCCAGGGAACCATGCTCAGCATCAGGATCAGCAATGCCAATCCTGCCTTTTTTAACCCTGACGGCAGCCCGCCCATTAGCACCAAAGCAATCAGGATAATTGGAAAATAGGCTATGAACCGCTCATCCGTGTGGATAAGCAAAGAATACAGAAGGATGCCGCTTATCAGGTTCAGGTTTTCTTTCTTTTTCTCATGCACATGGAGCAAGCAAAGTAGTATCAGCGGAATAATGAGCGTGAGCAGGGGTTCCTTGAGTATCTGGAAGTTCAGCCTGATCAAACCAAAATTGAACACCGCCCATAAAGCCATGAAATAGCCTGTCGCTACGTTTACCAACCTCCGTCCCAAACTAAACAACACAAAGACCAGTAAAGAACTCAGGAAACAGTTAAGTAGCAGCATAGGCAATATCGGATCCCCAGCCAGTTTGGTTGCCAGCGCGACCAGCAGGGGAATCACCGGTCCCACGATCAGGTATGGGCGCCCCGCGAAGCTGGGATAGAAATCACCTGAGGCAAAACTTTTGCCGTATTTCAGATAATTTGCCGCGTCAGCCCAGTTGTCTGTTCCGTAAGCTTGATACTCATCCCAGGTGAAGTACACTCTGACAACCAGAGCCAGGACGAACAGCAGGCCCAGGGTCAGTAACCTCTTTGAATCGATTTTTTGGAATATTTGTATGACTTTTCTCATTTCTTCTGTTCCCACGCGTGTGCTTTACTCTTGGTCACTTGATATAAAACACCGGGCTCTGGCACGCGTTTCGCTCTCAGCAAAGCCATCTTCAGGACTCCCCTGCGGGGTATCTCTTTACCACCTTGGCCGGTACGCCCCCCACCAAGGTATAAGGCTCAACATCTCTGGTTACCACAGAACCGGCCGCCACTATCGCCCCCTCGCCGATCCTTACTCCCGGCAGGATTATGCTGCCGATCATCAGGCTCACATCTTCTTCGATGTAGGTGTCTTTTACCAAATAGCCCAATTCAAATACCTTGTCACCCTGTTTATAACTGCCCAGATCCCGGTTATGAGCTATTATCTGCACCCGGTTCAGGATCCTGGTCCCATTGCCGATATGCACTTTTTGCGGATAGACGCTGTCTATGATAACGTCCTGGCCAATGAACACATTTTTACCCAGATCCACACCGCGGCATTTATGCAAAAAAGGTCTTAAGACGCGGGAATTGAGTGGTGCCAATAGCACAGACCTTGCCGCCATGGCTTGCAGGATCTCGTTTCGCCATATCCGCAAAGCTGATCCGGCCAGGCCAATAAAACCCCTGCCACCGTAGGTAACAGGGGACAGCCTGAATCCTAGTTTTGTCAGGATCCTAAACGTAAAGGTCTGTCTCATCGCTACTCTCCACCGGGTCGTTCTTCCGGCATCTGGTGTCTTTCATTTTCCAGCCAAGAAATGACAGCCCCCCCAACAAACCTTGTATGATCAGGATGCTGGACATCAGAAAGGCCGTGCTGAAAGCCAGCTCTTCCGATATCCCTGTCTGGGGAAAAACCATCACGGCCACATACTCCCGCAAACCTATGCCTCCCACCGAAACAGGTATGATCCTTGATATCATGATGGAAAAAACACCGGCAATGAATCCCCACACATGAAAATTTACCTGCCTCATCAGGGTATAGCAGATCAACAGGTACATCAAACCCATCAGGCCGTGGCGCAAGCCAGCCGCCACTGTGTTAATGCCGATCATCCGGGCGTATCCTTCCCGATGGGCAAACTCAGTGTGCCCCAATGCGCCCCGGTAGCCAATTTTCGCTGCCAATTTCTTCGACAGGTTGAAGAGGGCGACATTGTTGATCGCCAATATGATCAACGCCTCCACTGCCAAAAGAACCAGCAGGGCCAGTTTGAAAGCCTGGGGCACCTTGATCACAGGCAACCACCAAAAGGGTATCAGTACCAAGGTAAGGCTGAATGTATAGATCAGCCTGTCAATCAACACCACCAGGGTGTTTTTAGCATAACTCGCGTTATTCAAGATCTTGAATGACTGGATCTTGTAAGCGTCGCCCAAGAGAGGGAAAGCCAGTGAAAAGAACAAGCCGTGGAACTTGATGAAAAAAACGTCGCGGAGCCTGGCCGTCACGCCATAATAGCCGTAGAGTGATTTTACCCGCCAGCTGTTGATCAGGATATCCAGCACCAAGATAAGCGGTATCAGGATAAAAAAATACACCGGAAAGTTTCTGAGGTACGCCCAAAATTGCAGCGGATCAACCTTTCTGCCAGCCACGTACAACAGCGCCAAAGTGATGATGATCTGGCCCAGCCATTTGGCTGTTTGCCAACTATTTTTTCTCAACAAATCTGGAGTACACTTCTTTACAGGTACAGAAATCCTGCCTGAATGCATGCAGAAGCTTGATCAGGTTCCTCTCCGTCCGTTCGCCTTTGTTGATCCAAACCAGCGGCCGGTTTTTGGATATTGGGGAAGGGATCTTCTCCCGGGTGAGTTCCAGAGGGTGCATGTAAAACATCGTGTCACCCTTCTTCAGGTCGTTCGAAATCACGCTCCGGAAATAATGATAGCCCAGCAAGCGGAAAAAGTAACCGCCTCCGGCTGGCAGGACCAGTTTTTGTGATATCTCTTTCCTGCTCCAAGGCAGTTCCACAAGTTCTGTAACCGGCGGCTCAGCGTTCAGGGTGTGCTGGTTCAGATAATACGGCAACGAGGGGATGTTCTCCAAGGTTACGTTGGTTTTGTTGTATATGGTGTTGTAGGCTACAGAGGAATCGTATCTGAAGCCAGCTTCAAGCAGCAGGGGCACCATCCAGCTGGCGAAATAGGCGTTGGGAGCCCGGTAACCGGTCACCTCCTTCTGGAACACTTTCTCCAGCAGCTCTTTTGCCTTCACCAAATCCTGATACCATTCCGCCTGAGGCCTTAGTTCTCTCTTGGTATGGGAATCCAGAGCGGAATGATGGGCTAGGCCATGGCAGGCTATTTCATGTTCGCTTTGCCTGAGCATGTTCACCAGCTCCGGATAGCGCTGAGTGATCTCTGCCACGATAAAAAAAGTGCAGCTTATTCCCAGATCTTTCAGGATGCCCAGCAGCCTCTCTGTTTCTTTTGTGATCAGGTCCCTGAATTGTTCCCCATGCTGTTCGAAGAAATCTTGGGAACTGCTGAACTGAGAGAAGGATGATCCGCTCACCATGGGAGTATGATACCAGTCTTCTATGTCAAAAGATAGGGCTATTCTATGCGTTGAATTCATTTGATTATTATTTGTATAAACGATCATTGTCCTGAATATCCATCCACATCGCGAATAGCAAAGACTGAGATGCGCTTACAAACAAGAACATAAACATCAGCGTGTTCAAAACTGGTTTTTCGCCGTATATCCCCCTAGCTAATAGATACTGGACAATTCGCACGGCAAAGGGAATGCAGAAAAGATAGAGAAAGAGGGAAAGATTGTATAAGATGAAAAGCGGATGAAAGTCGTTGATGAAGTATTTGGTCCAGATCCTTCCAATAAAGGATCTGAAAAGCAGCCAGGATATCCGTGGAATGACCTTGTGGACTCTCATCTTGGAATTCTCTCCCACCCTGTAAACTGGCTTGATGGGGATTTCCCTGATTGTGCATCCTGCGATGTTCAGCTTCACCAGCATGTCGTTGGGCATTCCATAGCGGGGATAGATGTCATAGAGCTTAATTGAATTCAAGGCTGAGTTTGAAATAGCTGTGTATCCAGTCTGGGTGTCTGAAACGCGCCAGTAGCCGGATGCTGCTTTTGTCATCAGGGAAAGTACGGAGTTGCCGAAAAACCTTGTTTTTGGTATGAATACCCTGGCGCTGCCATGCGAGAGCCGGTTGCCCTTCACATAATCCACCCCCTCCGCTACAACCGGATAGCAGATGTCGTAAAGCTCACTGGGATCCATTTGCGCGTCTCCCGCCATCACGGCCGTACAGTCTATGTGGTGGTCCTTGCACCATTTATAGCCTCTGGCTATGGTTTGGCCCACCCCGGCGTTTTTTTCATTCCGAATGACCACGATCCTGTGATCTGGTTCTTCATGAATGATTGTAGACGGGGTAAACAATGCCATCTCTTCCCTATTTAGTCGTTCCAGTACTTTTTCGGCCTCGTTGTGAAAGCTGCTCTCTATTGCTTCTTTTACCGAAAGTGGCCGGCTTGCATTGTTACTTCGGTTATAATACTTAGCTAGGGCAGCCTGTGTCCCATCTGTCGAATTATCATCCACAATCACAATTCTATCAATATAATCTGGCATTGTTTCGATAACGATGCCAATTTGGGACTCCTCGTTGTAAGCCGGAACGACAACTGCTAATGTGTTATCGTTGATCATAAAAGCTTCTCCTGCAAATAATCAACATCACAAAGCTAAGCATCTCTTTCCCTCATGCAAGCTTTTTTGAACGGCAATGCCTACATCATTCGAAAAAATATCCGCCCCCTTTTCATTTAAATGATGCCAATCAACGAACAACTCGGCATTATCCAGATACTTGCGATCTTCAGAAAAATCAAGTAACTCAATGCTATGATCTTCAGAGAAGTTTTTTATTAAATCAAACCCAACTGGTTTTGCCATCGTATATCTGGGAGAGTAGAGATAAATCAGTGTTATATTCTTATCTCTGCACAAGTTTGCGAATCTGACGAAGTAATTCCATGCTAAAGGATCAAAGTTTTCATCAGCTTGCAGTTTTTTATCTGTTTGACGGGCTATTGGAATCTGCGCAAGATCCAGGGTGCCCCTTCGGGGAATGAACCCTTCAATTGAGGAATCTGAGCTGTTCAAATATGCATGGGTAATACCAAAGATCTTCTGATTCATGGCATAAAGAGGTATCGCAAATTTGATCCCAGCCAAGGGATCTCGTTTTCTCAAAACTTCATGAACTTCTTTGTTTTTATCATAATACGGAAAAAAATCAGCTATTGCTCCATCCAGGTTCTTGCCCAGATCACCTATCTCATATAGTATTGCCTCGGGTGTATGATTTTCGAGTAGTAGGTTGAGCATGCAATATTGGTATGCAGCGTTTGAGGAAGCTACCCCAGCATTGTAAACAGAGCTTGAGCTTAAATAACTGCTGATTATTGCTGGATTGTAATGCCTTAAAGCCCTTGAAGCTCCAAAAATATATACATCAGCTTGTGTCCTTTGAATGCTGTTTATCTTTAAATAATTCGTCTCCCCTGCGCCCATTTGCTGCAGAGCGCCATAAACGATCCAATTAGCCGCATAAAAGAGTGCAATGGCAAGACCAATTTTATAAATCAATTTCATCTTAGAATTTTTCATAAATAAAGGCCATGCTCTCCAGATTGCCTATCAGCAGAATTGTAACAGCCAGTCCTAGGTATGTTCCCCATCGTGTAATCACTCTGTGACTGTCTATCCACTCATCGAATTGCTTCTTATTCAGTAAGATCTCGAACAAGACAAGAATTGACAAACCGAATGACATGTATGTAAATATTGTTGCCGAACCATAGTAAAAGTTAAGTGAGAACTTTGCAGTATTTGCAATATGCTCCTTCATGTGTTTAAAAGATGGTAAGCGGAAAAACATCAAGCCAAATGCCAAAGCAAGATATGTGGCCGCTCGCTTGAGAGTGTTAACGATTACATTAGCTGATTTTTTCCGTCCCAGCCCGGTTGCGTCTTCAAATATGAGATACCCAGACTGGATCAATCCCCAGATAAGGAACATCCAGCCTGCCCCGTGCCAGAAGCCCATAACCAGAAACATCACCAGGATACCCAAGTAAACCTTTGGCTTTGAAGTGCTGCTGCCCATAAAGGGAAAGAACACGTATTCCCGAACCCAGGATGTGAGAGAAATGTGATTCCTCCTCCAATAGTCGGTAACCGAGGTTGAATTCACGTAGGGCGTCCGGAAATTGACCATCAGGTCATAACCGAAGAGTTTGGCCACACCCCTGGCGATATTCGTGTAACCCCCAAAATCTGTGTACAACTGAAAAGGATATAGCAGAGCGGCAACGATCAGAGTCAGGCTTGAATGCATGGGAATATTGCCATAAATTGCGTCAACATACAAGGCAATGTTATCCGCGACCACCATTTTCATGAACAGACCCCAGAGAATGAGTCTGAAGCCGTTGGCGAAGTTGTCGTAAGCCATCAGGTGTTCGGTTGTGAATTGTTTGAACAGGTTTTTGGCCCTGCCGATGGGACCGCAGAGGATCTGGGGGAAAAAGGCAAGGTATAGGGAAAGAGTGAGGTAATTCCTCTGGTGCTTGATGTCGCCCCAATACACGTCCAGGATGTAACCCAGAGCCATGAAGGTGTAGAAGGAAATCCCTATGGGCAGGATCAGGCTGTATTTGGGAATGGAAATATCCAAGCTTGCGCTTCGGAACAGAGCGTTTAGCTGATCGCTGAAGAAATTGAAGTACTTGAAGAGGAACAGCAACCCGATGTTAAACACCAGCGCCAGGCCCAGGAGAAGCTTTTTCCGCTGGGGATGGTTGTCCATGGCTTTGGCAGTGAAGTAGTTGAAGGCGGTGGAACCCAGAAGGATAATCAGATATTCTGCTTTAAAACTGAAATAGAAATAATAACTTGCGGCCAACAGCAGCCAGTTCCTGTATCTTTTCGGTAAAACGTAGTACAGGACCACCACCGCGAACAGGAATAGGAAGAAAGGTATTGAGGTAAATTGCATCTTAGGCCAACGAGTATCCGCTGTCTATTACAATATTCGTTCCAGTAATGGCTTTGCCCAGATCCGATATCAGATATGCGCAGAGATTAGCCACGTCCACGGGTTCAACGAGACCAAGCAAATGCCTGGTTTGGATGGCTGCAACAGATTCCGCAGGCAACTCCTCAAATACGTTTTTAAGCATCTCGGTCTCTACCATAGCGGGTGACACGCTATTTACCCGGATACCCTTGCTTGCAAGCTCTCGTGACATTGATCTTACCATGCCGAACATCGCTGATTTGCTGCTCGAATATTCAATGTTGCCTTTCTCTCCAAGCATGCCCCTGATCGATGATATATAAACGTAGCTGCTTCCATTCTTATCGTAGACCTTTGGGCGTGAAAGCATCTGAGCGATCATCACTCCGGCGATCAGATTAACTTTCAACATGTTGGCGTATGCATTGGGGTCGATACTCTTCAGCGGACTGGTCCATTCAATTCCCGCACTGTGGATGAATCCGGCCAGAGGTCCATCCGCCGATAGAGTTGGAAACCCCGCCTGGAGCTCATCGCTGTTGCCTATGTCGCAGGCCAGACTTTGATGTCCGGAGCCCTGCAGCAAAGATATTGTTTCAGCCAGGCGCTCCTCGTTGCGCCCCATGGCCACGATCCGGGCACCCAGGCTGCTGCATACAACTGCACAAGCCCTGCCGATCCCGGAAGAGGCCCCGGAGATCAGAATGCGCTTGCCTGTAAGGACCTTGTCCGACCAAAGCATTGTCAGTTGAAACTATCCTCGCCGATCAGATCAACCAGGGACTGGACAGTGTCAATGTTATTGAGTTGCCTAGCGTTGAACTGCTTCCCGAAATTCTTGTGGATATAGGCCACCAGACTCATGATGGCCATGGAATCGTATTCCTCGTAGTCTTTCAGATTGCTATCCAGGCTGAGATCAGCTTCGATCTCGATCAATTCAACCAGTTCCTGCATAAATGTCTGCAGTGTCATTACTTCTCCTCAAATGGTGATTATGGTTGCGCCGTATGAATAACCCACGCCAAATCCCGCCAGCAACACCCTGTCCCCCGTTTTGATTATTCCTTTGCCCAGGCAGTCTTCCAGGGCCAGGGGAATGGTTGCCGAAACTGTGTTGCCCGTCTCAAGCATATTGATGTAAAATTTGTCTTCCGGCACCGAGACCAGTTCCCTGAGATATTGCAGCATGTATTGGTTCGCCTGATGGAAGATCACATAGTCGATGTCTTCAATATTGCAGTTATTTTTGCTTAAAACCTGGCTGATCATTTTTGGAACAGCTTCAATAGTAAAATTGAAGATCTCCGGCCCGTTCATGTAGAGATTGTTGTCATTCCGGATCGCCCCATTCTCGTCCGTCCAATCCTGTGCGTTGGGATCATACGCTTTTCTGAGTCCGCCATTGGGTACGATCAGGTTGTTCCAGCCGGTTCCGTCCGTGCCCAGCGCAAAATCGTGAATTTTGTCCGTGTCCTCTTTTGTGATCAGCACCGCCGCGGCCGCGTCGCCAAAAATGCTGCGGTTGCCCTTGTCCAAGGGA
Organism: Candidatus Cloacimonadota bacterium; assembly: GCA_020532085.1. NCBI lineage: Bacteria > Pseudomonadati > Candidatus Cloacimonadota > Candidatus Cloacimonadota bacterium. The sequence goes on from JAJBAV010000001.1 coordinate 77,674, forward strand.
TGCAGGTGCTTGGAATAGGTTTCCGCCATCACCAGGATCAGCTTGGATGCCGCCCCGCTGACCAGCAGGCCCTTGGCCAGGGACAAGCCGTAAACGAAACCGGAACAGCCAAGGTTGAAATCCAGGGCGCCGATCTCGTTTTTAAGTCCCAGCCGCTCCTGAAGGATGCAGGCTGAGGTGGGCAGATAATAGTCCGGGCTTTGCGTGCATAGAAGCAGAAAATCAACTTCGGCTTTGTCCTCACCCTGCAGCAGTTTCTGGCAAGCATAATAAGCCAGGTCAAGCGCGGTTTCATTGTCTGCTGCTACATGCCGGGAGCGTATGCCGATCTTTTTCTCGATCTTGCCGGCTGACCACTCAGGGAACCTCTCCGCCAGATCCTGGTTGGTGAGAACTTTCTCGGGAAGATATGACGCAAACTTCATTCTAACCTCATTGATATACTAACAGTGAATTACAGCAGCCATCACTTATGATGCTTCCTGATGAACTCCTCCACCTCCGGCAGCCCGCCCTGGAAGACAAGGTAGCCGTTGTAAGGTTCGCCCGGAGTAATATCTCCGGCGATGGGGGTCAGCATCAGTTCGCGCACTTGGTCGGGTTCGGAGTGCTGTCCCAAAGCCCAGCCCAGCTTGATGTAGGCCACTTCCGGCAGCAGATTCTCGCCCGGCACGATGCCCATGCTCATCAGGTCGCGCCCGGTGTCGTAAACGAACATGTGCACAAAGCCCCAGAGGGTTTGCACGGTCATGTAGATCTGCACGCCCTTGGCCACGGCGCGCTGGATGGCGGGGTACAGGGGCTTGTTCACGTGCCCCAGCCCGGTGCCGGCGATCACGATGCCCTTGTAGCCGTTCTCGGTGAGGGAATCTATGATGTCCGGATGCATGTTGGGGTAATAATAAACGATGGCCACCCGCTCCTCGAAGAAGGGCAGCACGGTCACCTTTTTATCGGATCTGCGTTTATGGTAATCCGTCTTGATGGGGATCACGGCGTCCCGGGTCACGCGGGCAATGGGCACATCGCCGATGGTGCGGAAGGTGCTGCGGTAGGAGGAGTGCATCTTGCGCACCCGGGTGCCCTGGTGCAGAAGGCCGTATTCATCGCTGGTGGGGCCGAACATGCAGACCATAACCTCAGCGATGTCAGAATGCCCGGCGGTGAAGGCCGCGTGCATCAGATTGAGCGCGGCGTCTGAGGAAGGGCGGTCGCTGGAGCGTTGCGAACCCACCATCACCACGGGGATGGGCAGGTCCCGCAGCATGTAGGAAAGCGCCGCCGCGGTGTGGTGCATGGTGTCGGTGCCGTGGCCGATGATGATGCCCTGGGTGCCGCGCTCCACCTCTTTGCCGATGGAGATGGCCAGTTTCTTGTACTGCTTCGGGCCCATGTTTTCGGAAAAAACGGCGAAGAGCTTTTCGGTGTCCAGATTGCAGATGTCCGCCAGTTCCGGGACCGCGCCGTAGAGTTCTCCGGGCGAAAAAGCCGGGATCACGGCGCCAGTGCGATAATCCAGCCGCGAAGCGATGGTGCCGCCGGTGCCGAGCAGCTTCACTTTGGGCAGCCCCGGCGTGAAGGGGAATTCTTTTTCCGGGATCTTGTAATGCGCTTCCTTATAGCCGGTCTCTGTCATGCCCAAAATGGTGGCCACGTCGATGCCGACGTTGTAACCGGTGACGAGCTTGAGCACGATGTGCTGGTCGTCGTCGTTCTCGCTGCGGGGCAGGATGATGCCCTGGAACGTGCCGCGGGTGGTCTCCACCGTGGTGTCACCCCAAACCCTGGCCTGAAAATGCTTCAGCACCTCCAGCGCGCGGCCCTTGTATCCTTTAAAAAGATCCAGCATCTAATGAACTGTCCACGAATTACACGAATTTACACGAATCAATATTAAGTCAAAAAAGCTGTAGTGAAAGACATGGTTTTGGAGGTTTAAACTGTCCACGAATTACACGAATTTACACGAATCAATATTAAGTCAAAAAAGCTGTAGTGAAAGACATGGTTTTGGAGGTTTAAACTGTCCACGAATTACACGAATTCACACGAATTAATATTAAGTCAAAAAACTGCAGTGAAAGACATGGTTTTGGAGGTTTAAACTGTCCACGAATTACACGAATTCACACGAATTAAAAAAAACAGATTGTAAGGGTCTGCAAAACAACATTTGTGCCAAGTTCCATTGGCTACCATTAACAGGCGTTCAATGCTGATATCCATATTACTCTGTAAAGAGGATGGTGTCATATTCTTGTGATGAACTTGCTGAACATGATCAATCAAATTCGTGTTCATTTGTGTGGATTATCACAATACTATGCGTTCGTAGTTCAGGCTGGTAGTGCCAAAGTTAACAAAAGCCCCAATTTCAGATGAGAAGCTTTAAGATAATTGAGAACTTGGGCCATATGTTCTTTGCTGAGTTGACCTAATGCCTTCAATTCCACAATTATGTTTCCATAGCACAGAAAGTCGACTTTGTAGGTTTTCGATAGGATCAAGCCTTTGAAATTTATCTCATACTCCTTTTCACGTTCATAGGGAACCCCTTGTCGCTGGAGTTCAAATGCTAATGCTTCCTGGTAAACGGGTTCCAGAAAACCGCAGCCCAAGGTTCGGTGCACTTCCATGCACGCGCCCACGATCTTGTAGCACTCGTCTTTAAAGAGCAGATCCTGACCATTTCCCATCACGCTTGGCATTTACTGTAGTTATCTTTTAATTCGTGTGAATTCGTGTAATTCGTGGACAATACTAATTCGTGGACAGGTCTTTTTCAATGGCTTGTCTCAAATCACTTAGTGGAATGTTACCCAGAGCCATTTTGTGGAGCCGGCCCATCATCCAGTGCTGGATGGCATCCGGCCGTTTCAGACCGCGTGTTTTGGCCCGCGGCCACATGGCTTTTAGCAGCGGCACCTGTTCCAGTATCTCCGCCGGCGGGGTTTCTTTGTAGCCGATCACCGCCAGCACCGAGGAGAACTGCATGTTGGGCTGTTCGTAGAGCACTTTCAGCATCTGAGGCAGGATATCCGGCTGCAGCTGGCGTTTGTTGACAAAGATGAGCAGATCCTCCACCCGCTGGTGGTCGAAGGGCAGCGGATCGCGTCCCTGCAGGCCTTTCAGCAGATGGGCGTAGAGCAGGCCCAGGCGTTTGGGCGCGATTGCGTGTTTCGCGGAAAACTCTTCCAGAACCGGCATCAGGTTGTTACGCAGCAGATAGGTATAGGCGTCGGCGGGGATGCCCCACTCCGCCAGCTGTTGCAGCCTTGTCGCCAGATCCACCGGCAGGTCCTGCCGCGCGGTTTCGATCATCTCTTCGTGGATTGGGATCGGTGCTGAATCTGTATCCGGATACATCCTGTCCGCGCCGGGCAGCACCCTTTCGAAGAGCGTGATCCCGTCCGGCAGGGATTTGCGGGTCTCGTTGGGAACGCCCGCGAAGGCCAATTGGCAGCGTTCCTCGATGGTCTCCAGCGCGGTCTTGATGTCTTCGTCCGGCGCCCAGAAGAGGAGCTGGGCGTCTTGATCCCCGGCTTTGAGTTCCGCGCGGAGCCTGGTCCAATCGGATTCGCTTAATGTGGAGGCTGAGCCGGTATTGGTTGACTGGATCCCGGCCTGCGCCGGGATGACGGTGGAATCGGCTATTGCCGATATGCTCGAGTCGCTGCCCGTGCCTCGCTCGACTCCAGCGATCTCCTCCGAGTGGAACATGTTCGGCAGTTCCAGGCAGGCGATCACTTTGAGGCGGTCAGAGATCTCGTCGGCGAAGCAGCGTCCGGGCTGGTTGAAGAAGCTGAGGATGCCGGAAAAGCGCGGCAGATTGACCGAGACCAGCTTCCAGCCCTCGCTTCCGGCCTGCTTCAGCAGGGGGATGTGACGCCAGTCGGCAGGGTCTAAAAATATGTGGTTCAGCTTCCACTTCGTCGGATCAGCAACTCGCTTACGCAATTCCTCGCGGATCAGCAGCAGAGATTTTTGGCGAAACGCCTCGTTGTGCGTGAGTTTGGGGATCCAGGAGATGTGCGCCACACCCTTGATCTCGACCCTGGTGCCGCCCGCAATGGAAACGTTCACATCCTCGCGGGCCGCGCCGATGCCGGTGCGCGCCAGGCCTGAACTGCGCGCGATGAAGCGGATGTTTTGGGCCGCTTCGGCCGCTTCCCAGGGCGTTTCCATGTCCGGATAGGTTACCGTTTCGATCAGCGGCATGCCCAGCCGGTCGGCAAAATAGGTGCGGGTGTGCCTGACATCCGAAACCTCGCGGCAGCTGTCTTCCTCCACGGAAAACTGGATCACGCGGATGGTTTTGGTGGAGATGGGAAATTCGCCTTCGATGCCGAGGATGGTGGTGCGCTGGAAGCCGGTGGGTATGCTGCCGTCCAAATACTGTTTGCGGGTGATGTGCAGTTCGCCCACGATCTTCAGCTTCAGCAGCAGGGCGATCTTCATCGCCTGTTCCAAAGCCTCGCGGTTCAGCGGGAACGGCGGGGTGTCGTCCACTTCGTAGGTGCAGGCGCTGTCATTGTTGATGCGGTAAACGATCTTTTTCCGCGTCTTGAATTCCATCAGAGCGGTGCCGTCATACTCACCCAGTTCAGACAAAGTGGGCCGCATATGACGCACGATCTCGGCGTCGAAATCGTCGAAATCGTGGTACCTGCCCGCGGGACAGCGGCAAAAAAGTTTCCGGGAAGTGTTCAGTTGCTGGTGAACTTCCAGGCCGCACCTGAACCCAAGCTTCCGCCAGGTCGCTTGCACGGCGTCCGGAAGGCTGACCCAGCCGGTGTCGTCCCGGCTGCGCAACCAGTTTTGTTGGTGAGGGTTGTCCAAATATGGTTCCCTAATATGTAATGTAAGGACCACACTCCGCAGGCGCGCCATTTTTGTCCAGCATTATTTCACGTCTCGAATCAAGGCCGCAAACCGCCTCTGGGAGTAGTTTTCCCCGGGAGATATCCTAAGCGGTCAAATCCCACTGGCTTAGGCCCTTCGCGGGATTGTGGAATTTGGGACACAGGGGGCAAATATGGCTCTTTCAAACAGGGTGGGTAAAGCCCAGAGGGCGACAGAACGATAGCGAGGGTGTGGAGTGAGCGTAGCGATCGGAACCCCTCGTCAGGAGAGTTGGTCACACACAAACATCCCCCAAGCCTCAGCCCAGGCTCACTATGTCATTCCGGGGTAGGGGCCCCGGAATCCAGGCTAATAAGATCAATTAAAACAGAGGGACAGAGACACAGAGAAATGGGAAAAGGTAGCCTCACACAAGTTTATCAGATCGCACAGATCTGAAAATAACGGGTCACAGAATAGCGCGGAATAAGGGAAAATGCATTTAGAAAAAGAGGGAAGAAGATGTATGTCATTCCGGGGTAGGGGCCCCGGAATCCTGGCTAAAAAAGTTCTATTAAAACAGAGGGCCAGAGACACAGAGAAATGGGAAAAGGTAGCCTCACACAAGTTTATCAGATCGCATAGATCTGAAAATAACGGGTCACAGAATAGCGCGGAATAAGGGAAATGCATTTAGAAAAAGAGGGGAGAAATGTATGTCATTCCGGGGTTGGGGCCCCGGAATGACATAAGGATCGGGTCTGAGGGAAAACCTGGATTCCGGGCACTCGTTCCTCGTCCCGGAATGACGTGCGCTTTGGTGCTGGGATGGTGGTTCTTCTGCTGGCGACGATGCTCTTTCCTCACTCAACACCAGCGGAGTTACCCCCTATACCGACTTTTCCCCTCTATCCTTTGTCTCTTATAATTCGTGTTAATTTGTGAAATTTGTGGACAAACCAAAATCAAAGGATCACATCGCCAAAGACCAGCAATTCCTCCAGATCGACCCCCGCCACCACCAGTTTCACAGGCGTCCGCAGCGGCAAACCCTCCTCACAGCGCAGCACCAGCCGTTTTTCCCAGCGGCTCAGTTCCACCAGGCAGCCCTGTTTCACCCGGCGCAGCAGCACCGCGTCAAGTGGCTCGCCCAGATATTTCTGCTTAAGGAACCGCAGCAGCCAGTGGCGCTCGCTGCGGTGGGTGACGGCGCGCAGCAGCCGCAGGCGTTTTTCGATGCTGAGGATGAGTTCCTCCAGGTCCTGCCGCGCAAAGCTCTGCCCCCTGCCCGCCAGCAGCGCGGAAAACTGGGCCTGGTTAACGATATCGGTGAAGCGCCGGATGGGCGAAGTCGCGTGCAGATAGGCCTGGGCGCCCACCCCGGGGTGGAATTTGGCTGAGGTGGAAAGGTAGGCCTGGATGCCGTAGTTGGCAGCATCCTCGTCCTCTTCCTCAGCAAACTGGGTGACGTTGCGATAGATCAGGGGCAGGGAACTCTGGCAGGCGCGTTCGGCCAGAAGGCGGTTGTAGAGGATCATCAGCTCTTCGATCACGAAGCGCGCCGGGCTGAGATTGTCCACCCGCTGCAGGGCGACATCGCCGTCAGAAACCTTCAGATTCCAGCTGTAGCGAGGTTTTCGCTCCTCGCCCTCCCCCACCCTGGCGTCGCGCAGTTTGCGGCAGATTTCCAGCAGTGGCGAACGTTCCTGGGAGCGGAGCAGAGCGTCAAAAGTCTCGTAGCTCAAATTTTTCTTCACTCGCAGCCAGCCCCGGTGCCAGTCGCAGGCAACGATCCGCGCTTCGCGGTCCAGCTCCACCCGCAGCGAAAGCACCGGCCGCGCTTCACCTTCGCGCAGACTGAAAGCGTCGCCGGAAAGCTCCGGAGGCAGCAGCGGTATGGTTTGCGAGGGCAGATACAGCGAGGCCACGCGGTCCTGGGCCGCGCGCCAAAGATCTTTTCCCACGGGGATACGGGCTGCCACATCGCTGATATGCACGCCCAAATTCCACCCAGCAGCGGTTTCCTGCCAGTCGATGGCGTCATCCAGATCGCCGGAATCCTCCGCGTCGATCGTGAACGCTTCCCGCTGCTCCAGCTCGGATGGTTCCGGAGTTACAGCCAGCGCCGGCAATCCGGGGACAAAAGCGATGGGAATTCCGCTGGCCGCGGCGACGGGATCGGTGTCCGCCGCGATATCGCCCAAACTGAGGCGCAGAGCGCGTACCGACTTATCCAGGTTTCGCCCGTCGGCGCGCAGGACCCTGGCCAGGTCCTTCGGTTCGCCCGAGATCAGCAAAGCGCGCAGTTCCTGGGCAAGTTGCCTCTCCGTCCCGGAGCTGAACTCAGGCAGTCCGGCCGTGGCATCCTTTGCGTCCAGCCGTTCCAGAAAGCCCGCCACAGCCTCCAAATAACGCGTCCGGGCCGCCTCCTGTTCCTTCCGGGCCAGAAAGGCAGCGGTCTCTTCCGGGTCGCGCGTGCGCCACACACCTTTCTTGAGCAGATAGAGGTCTTCGCGCTGGCGCAGATGGCGGTAGAGGGCAAAACGGCAGAAATCGGAATGGCAGCCGGCGGCTTCAGAAGCCTGTTCAAAACTGAAGGGAGCGGGAAGCTGGGCGAGACGGGCCGGAACGCCTTCGTCCTGCAAAAGTTCCAGGGATTGTTCCGCCATAGCGGCAAAATTGCCCAGCGTGCGCGTGTTTGGAGGCGTGAACAGGTCGAGTGAGGCCAGCGCGAAGCGTTCGGATGCGAGCAGTTGCGCTTCGCCCTCAGAATCCAGCACCTGCCAGCGGTTGCCTTCCGCGGAGGTCACAATGCCCAGGCAAAGCCTGGCCTGGTGGTAAAACAAGACGATGGTACCCGCTGCGTACGTGGCCATAAAATCCTTTAAAAATGGCGCCCCAAGGATGATTCGAACATCCGACCAACGGTTTAGGAAACCGCTGCTCTATCCCCTGAGCTACTGGGGCGCGACTTCAGGGGTTAAATTTCCCGGAGCCCCGTTTTTGTCAAGTTTTGCATTGACAAAAGCCCCGCCCCGCAGGAAAAGGATTTTTCATATTTACCACGTTTAAGGATTTGACATGAAACTAGCAGTTGTCGGCGCCACCGGTGAAGTGGGCCGCATGATGATAACCTGTCTGGAGGAATTTGCAGTTCCCGTGGACTCCCTCAGTCTTTTCGCCTCCGCGCGTTCAGCCGGAAGCATACTCTACTACGGCGATACGGCGCTCCCGGTGCGTGAACTGGACGCCGCGGGAATGCGGGAACATTTTGATTATGTGCTCTTTTCCGCCGGCGCGGGAGTGGCCCGGGAATTCGCGCCCCTCGCGGCCGCGAGCGGTTCCGTGGTGATCGACAATTCCTCCGGATTCCGCCAGGAAACGGATATTCCGCTGGTGGTGCCGGAGATCAACGGAGATCTGCTCAAAGGATATCAGGGCATCGTGGCCAACCCCAACTGCACCACCATCCAGATGGTGCTGCCGCTGGCGGTGCTGGACCGGCTTTTCGGGCTGCGCAAAGTGGTCGTGAGCACCTACCAGTCTGTCTCCGGCAGCGGCCACAAGGGCGTGGCCACCCTCGAGTCACAGCGCGCTGGCGCTCCCGGAAAAGGCATTTATCCCGATATCATCGACCTCAACGTGATCCCCCAGATCGGCGCCTTTGCCGACAACGGCTTTTCCCAGGAAGAGGAAAAGATCCACTTCGAGACTCGCAAAATACTCGACAACACGGAGTTGGAGGTCTGCGCCACCTGCGTGCGCGTGCCTGTGTTCCATGGCCACAGCGAAAGCATCTATGCGGAATTCGCCTCCGGGGTCGATCTGGCCAAAGCCGCGCGGGAACTGAAACAGGCCGAGTCCATCGTCTTTGGCGAAAACACCTACCTCACCCCGCGCGATCTGGGTTCCTCGAACGACAGCCACGTCTGCCGCCTGCGCCGCGGCACCGGCCCAAACTCAGTCTGCTTCTGGAATGTGGGCCACAACGTCCGCCTTGGCGCCGCCACCAACGCCGTGCGCATCCTGCTCAAACACGCCCAACTGGCAGGCCGGATATGAACCTCAGCGCCATCCGCCGCGAACTGCACCGCAACCCCGAGCTGGCCTTCCGCGAGGAAAACACCAAAAGCCTCATTCTCTCGTATTTACAAGGCATCCCCGACCTCAGGATCCACGAATTCGCCACCAACACCGGCATCCTGGTGGAATACAGCCGTGGTGAAGGTCCCTACAGGCTTTTCCGTGCGGACATGGACGCCCTGCCGATTAGCGAAAACACCGGCTGCGCTTTTTCCTCCCAAAACCCAGGCCTGATGCACGCCTGCGGCCACGATATCCACATGACGGTGCTGCTGGGCCTGGTCGCGCAGGTGGCGGCAGAGAAGATGCAGCGCAATCTGCTCTTTCTCTTCCAGCCGGCTGAAGAGGGCGAAGGCGGCGCGCAGAGCGTGATCGCGGAGGGCCTGATCCAGCGCTTCGACGTGGAGAAAGCCTTCGCGCTGCACGTGGCCAGCGGATTGCCTCTGGGAGCGGTCTCCAGCCGTCCGGGCGTGTTTTTCGGCGTGCCCCAGGAATTCGACGTGGAATTCATCGGCAAGCCGGCCCACGCGGCCTTTCCGGAAGAGGGGATCAACGCCCTGGACGCCGGCCGCGAATTCCTGCGCCTGATGGAGCCAGACATCGCCCAATTGGCACAGCGGCACCGGGTTATCTGCCACGTGGGCAAACTGGCCGCCGGAACCGTGCGCAACGTGGTGCCGCACCGCTGCAAGCTGGAAGGCACCCAACGCAGCCTGGACAAGGCAGTGAGCCTGAAGATAAATGAGATCATCAGTCGCAATGCCGCCCTGGCCGCGGAGTCGTTGGGGACGGGCTTTCGGGTCGATTTCCTCGGAACTTACGATCCGGTGGTCAATTCCGCCCCGTTGGTCGAAGAACTAAAAACGGTTTGCGCGGAAACCGGAATCGAGTTTCGGGAGGCGGAGGTCGCCCTCACTGGCGAGGATTTCGGCTTTTTCACCTCCCTCTACCCCGGCCTGCTCTTCTGGCTGGGTTCCGGCTGCGCGGAACCTTTGCATTCCGATAAATTTCTGCCGGACGCGGCCTGCATCGACATCGGCGTGGAAATATTTGCCGCCCTGGCCCGCCATTAAAATATTTGTTCCCATTTTCCCCGACATCTTCCTCTTATCCTTCCTGTCTCAATTCCTTTCGGCTCCCAATATCAATACGGTATCAATACGGAATCAATACGGATTTTATCCGTATTGATTCCGTATTGATACCGTATTGATATTGGGAGCGGGTTGAGGGGAAAGTGGGGTTGTGGCACATTTTTATGTGTGAAGAATAAAGATTTTGGCCCTCTTTCATACCGAGAGGGTGGCTCAACATTCATCCCTTGATGGGATAAAGTGTCATCCCGGGATGGGGCTTCAGCCTGGTTTTTGCCGGTGGCTGAAGCCACCCGGACATCGTCTGTTTTGCTGTGCCGCTTTCTGGCACGGTGGCTGAAGCCACCGCCTTCCGTCTGGTTCTTTGCCTTTTGTGGATACATTGGCTGCGTACCTCGTATTGTCTGATCAGTAAGGCTCTCATTCAAACCGAGTTGGTAGAAGTGATCAACCCGCCAGCAGCTTGGAGGGCGACAGATCATAGCACAAATCATAGCTAGGGAGCGGAGCCCCCCGTAACGAAACAAGGGACAATTAATGGAATTTTCTCCACCCCTCCCCGGAAACGTGGCACGCTTCCGGGGTGGGGTGGATTGAGCTGCAGTCTTTCGTCTGGTTTTCGCGCCAAATATGGGTAAATTGGCTGAGTCATCGCCAAACATTTGCGTTGTGGCTCTGGATGAGGATCCGAGGGTTAAAATTGACCGCAGATAGTCTTTTCCCCTGCCTGGATGGGGTTTGTTGCCAACTTGTTGACATCATTGGCGTCAGTGTGAAATCTTGAATCTCAATAAAGACGGAAGGCGGTGGCTTCAGCCACCGTAAACAGACAAGGCGATCCGAAAAAGACGATGTCCGGAGCTTTCAAGCTCCGGCAATTCACTCTGCCGAATCTGGATATTTAGCCCAGGTCTCCGGCCGCAAATAAGACCCGGACTTGTCTTCAAAGCGTTTCATCTCATCTTCGAAGCTGGTCTCGCGGTGATGCTCCTCCTGGTTGAAAATATAGTTCTTGGTTTGCTCCAGTTGAGATCCACTCACGGTGTAGATCTGGTAGCCTTCCTGCCAGTTCAGTTTATGTATGTGGTTTTCATCCTGTTGGTTAAACCAGTGGGCGCTGCCGCCCTTGATCGCCTGCACGGATTGGGACAGGGAAATGTGTCGCGGCAAAAATGCCAGGATGTGCACATGGTCCCAGACGCCGTTGATCAGCACCGGCATGCCACTGGATTTTTTGATGATGCCGCCCATATAGGCAAACAAGGCCGGTCGTTTCGCCGGATGCAGGGTCCGGGCCCGGTTCTTGGTGGAAAAGATGAGATGATAGAGCAGGAAGCTGCTGGTTGAGCCGGACATTATATCCTCCAATCGTTTTGGTGCCGGTGGCTAAAGCCAACCGGACATCGTCTATTTTGTTGTGCCGCTTTCTGGTACGGTGGCTGAAGCCACCGCCTTCCGTCTTGTTTTGGCGACGATCTGGCTGTGAGGTTGTAGCAACATCCATCAAGCCAATGCCGGTGGCTGAAGCCAACCGGAAATCGTCTATTTTGTTGTGCCGCTTTCTGGTACGGTGGCTGAAGCCACCGCCTTCCGTCTTGTTTTGGCGACGATCTGGCTGTGAGGTTGTAGCAACATCCATCAAGCCAATGCCGGTGGCTGAAGCCAACCGGAAATCGTCTATTTTGTTGTGCCGCTTTCTGGTACGGTGGCTGAAGCCACCGCCTTCCGTCTTGGTTTGGCGACGATCAGCCGTGTTGCTGTAGCATCAGCCATCAGTATTTGTTTTCATTGGTGGCCACAGCCAACCGGACATCGTCTTGTTTGGCCGCCGTTTTATTGTGCGGTGGCTGAAGCCACCGCCTTCCGTCTTAATCAAGGTTTTGTATCAAGTATAACCGCTATACAGCATACACCCAAGGTTTGACTGTAATATATCCAATACTGCCATCACCGCAGCAGCGCGATCTTGCCCGTCCTCCGGTTGCCTTTGTCGTCGTTCACCACCACGAAATAGATGCCATTGGCGCAGGCTTTGCCTGCGGCGTTGGCGCCGTTCCACTCGAAGCGGGCGAACTCGTTTTCCTCCAGAACGCGCACCAGGGTGCCGGCGGAATCGTAGATCCGGCATCGGTTGAGGCCCCGGGGCAGGGTTTCCGTGGGATGGTTGCGGATGATCACAGAACCGCGCTCGGCGGGACGGAAGGGATTGGGGTAGATCACCAGGTTTTCCAGCGCGGCCTCCGGTTTTTCCGCGATGCCGATCTTGAGGGTGTTCAGGCCCTCCGGAGTGCCGATCAGCAGAGTGCCTTCCACGGGCTGGTAACCCAGGGCGGTGATATAGTTCGAAAGCAGGGGCGAGTTTTCCTGATAGTAGTTCGTAAAGCGTTCGGTATCAGGATCATACATGCTGATGCCGTGCTCCAGGCTGCCGATCCAGACGCGGTTGAAGGGATCGAGATAGATGGCGGTGGGCGTGGTGCGCACCGAGCCGTAGAGCCGCTCTTCGTCAACGTAGTAGAGGATGTCATTCTCCCAAACGCGGGTGACTTTGTTGAATTTGAAGCGCTTGATCGAGGTATCCCACTTGTACCAGTCGGCCTCATCCCACATGAAGAGCCCGGTGCTGGCGGCGATCCAGTGCTGGATGCCCTCGTAGGCGCTGTTCAGGCTCACGACGCCGTAAACCTCGCAGTTGCTTAGTTCCGGTGGATCGGGAATGATCCAGTGGGGGCCGTCGGTTTCAGGAATGGAATCATGGTTCCAGATCACCAGGCCGCGGTCGTTGTAGGTGCCGATAAAGTATTGGCTGCCATTGTGATAGCAGTAGATCGAGCGCTGGTAAACGCTGTTCGGGATGGTAAATTCGGCGATGAGGTTGTCATCAGGGTCCAGCACGCTGAAGCCGTCGTTCAGACAGGCCACGAACATGTTGCCGTGCCGGTCCTGGGTGATGCTCAGGTCCGTGTTGCCCAGCAGCTGCGCCGAACCGGTGATCGCGGGTCCGTATCGGCCCAGCTCCGCATCCCAGAGATGGATGCCCTCGCGGTCCAGATATTTCCAGCTGGGGATGGCTTCGTCGAAGATGGTGACTCCGAATTTCCAGCCCTCGGGGCTGTTGTCGTTCACGTCGTAGGTGCCGAACCATTTACGGTCGTGGCTGTCAACCGCCACGCAGTAGATGTTGTCCGTGTGGATGGGACTGTTGGCAATGGTGAATGTTTGCCAGACGCCATCCAAGTATTTGCTGGCGCCCAAGGTGCTCTTGCGCAGGGGCAAAGCGCTGAGCGCGCCGCTGCCGAACCAGACGGCGTGGGCGGCGTCGGTGGCTATGCCGGAGATCTTGGGAAAGCCGATGGAATTGGGCAGGTCATGTTGCCAGTTAAAATCGCTGGTGGTGGTGCCTTCCCACTGTGAAAAAATGCCGTCGCCCCAACTGCAGAGATAGATCATCTCGTCATGGGTGACAATTTTACCGATGCTTTTGGCGCCGAGGTTGGCTTCGGTCTCAGACCAGTGGCGGACATTGCCGGCGCTGTCGATCCGGGTGAGCAGGGTGTCGGCGTTGCGGGAATAGCTGAGGAAATCCTCGTTCCAGTTGCCGTAGGCCACCCACAACGCGCCCAGGCCGTCCAAAGCGGCGCTGGATATCGTTTCCAGAAGCAATCCATCCGCCTGCCTGTAGGTTTTCCAAGTGCCGGTCCAGGGATCGTCGGAACGGGTGTAAACCGCCAGCGGGCCTGCCACCGTGAGGTGGCCCGGGCGCACGGCCAGTTTGTATTGGCTGCCGCTGCCGCCGGGAAAATCGCCAAAACTGTGCCAGGCGGAATCCACATCCAGGGAGTCCAGATGGACAAAATTGACGCCTCCGGCACTGCTGAGATACAGATAGTTGGTGGAGGCCAGTTCCATGGCGTCGATGGCATCGGCCAGCAGGCCGGGGGTGGTTTGAGTGGTGTATTTGTGCAGCAAAAGGGGGAAATTGATCCCCTCCAGATAGTAGTAGGAGGCCAGGCCCGCCTTGGTCGCCACCAGGATGTTGGCGCCTTGTTCCACGATCTTGACCACGTTGTTGGAAAGCAGGCCCAGAGAGGCATTCAACTGTTGAACACCCTGTGGCGTGACGATCGTGATGCCGTTGGCGGCGGTTCCCACCCAGAGGCTCTGGTTCAGGGCGATGTATGCCAGGGTGCGCACGTCGTTTGAGGCCAGGCCTTCCGCGGTGGTTAGGATCTCCTGCCCCGCGGGAACTTCTCCGTTCCCGCCCCAGGAATGCACCACGCCACCCCAGGTGGAAAAATAGGTATCCCAGTCCCCCAGGGGGACAAAATCGTAAACATGGCTGAGGTTGGTGATCGTTTGCCAGCGGGTGGCGCTCAGCATCAGGCATACCGACGCGAGCAGCACTATCAATAAAATCCGTTTCATTTTTTTCTCCCTTGCCGCATGAGGACGTAGGCCAAGACCACACCCAGCACCAACAGACCGAGCAGTACCGAGAAGAGGATGCGCTTGGTGGAAAAGGAAAAGCCGATGGCGATGAGGCCAAAGAGCAGGGTTACAACGTAGCCGGTGAGCGCAATGGCTTTTTGGGAAAGGCCCAAGCCCAGCATGGCATGGTGCAGGTGGGCTTTGTCGGCCACGAAAATGTTGCCCAGGCGCAGGCGGCGGAAAACCGCCAGGGCTGTGTCGATGAGCGGGATTGCCAACACGGCCAGGGGAATGATGAGCGTCATCGAGGTGATGCCTTTGTACTGCTGCGTCCCGGCAGTGGAAACAGCCGCGATCACCAGCCCGTTGAACAGCGCGCCGGTATCGCCCAGAAAGATCTTCGCGGGATGGAAATTGAAGCGCAGAAAGGCCAGATTGCCGGCCAGCAGAAAGGCTGAAAGCGCCGTCACCATGAGGTTCTGTTCCTTGATGCCCACGCTCAGCAGCACCGCGCAGACGATCACGCAGACTCCGCTGGCCAGGCCGTCGATGCCGTCGATGAGGTTGATGGCGTTCATCACCACCAGATACCAGAGCAGGGTTACGGGGAAAGAGGCCCAGTGCAGAACGAATTCCGCGCCGAAGGGGTTGGTGAGCGAAGCCACGCGGAATCCGATGGCGTACATCACCACGCCGATCAACAGCTGCAGCAGGAATTTCAGCCCGGCGCGGGTGCCGTGGCGGTCGTCCAGAACGCCCAGGAACAATGTTATCAGCTCCACTCCGGCCAGTTGCAGCAGCATTGTCCCCAGCAAGTCCGGCAGTAAAATCAGCCCCAGCGCTCCCTGCGCCAGCACCAGGGGCAGGGCGAAAGAGAGCCCGCCCGCCTCAGGAATGGCCTGGGTGTGGATCTTGCGTTCGCCGGGTTGGGCGAGGATGCCGAAATGCTTGGAAAACCTGATGTTCAGCGGCACCAACAGATGCGTGAGCAGATGAACGCCCAAGCTCAGCAAGAGGATGGGCAGCGCCATATCAAGATTCACGCTCCCTCCCGGTAAAGCCGCAGATAGCCGGCCACCATCTGTTCGTAAGAGCAGATCCCGCCGATGGTTTGGGCCGCTGTTTGTCCCTTTTGGAAAGCGCCGGAGCGGTCGCGGGAAATGGCCGCGATGCGGTCGATCAGGGCGGTTTGGTCATCCAGTGGGACCAGCCAGCCGCAGGTGGGATTCACCAGTTCCCGGATGGAAGGAATGTCCGAACCCAAAATGGGCAGGCCGGCGTGCATGGCCTCGATGATGCTGAAAGGCTGGGCCTCCCAGCGGGAATAGAGCAGGAAAACGTCGAAGAGCGGCAGCCATTTGGCGACGTCCGCGTCCCAGCCAGGCAGCAGGATCCGTTCGTTCAGACCGTGCGAGTGCACGATCCGGCAGCAAAGCTGAAGATATTCGCCATCGCCCAGCAGGATGAAGCGCAGGTTGGGTTCCCGCGCGCAAGCCTGGCAAGCGGCGCCGGTGATGTTCACCACGTTCTTTTGCGCGGTGAAACGCAGGGTGGAACCGATCACGAAATCCTGTTTGGCGGGGTCTGGCTTCCGCGCGGCGGCGATCCGGGCCAGTTTTTCCGCTTGGTCCGGGGGCAGGGCGTTGTTGACTGTGAGGGCCTGTTCCGGCGGCAGAAGGCCCAGCGCCAGGCATTTGGCGCGATCAGAATTGTTAACGAAGACCACCTTGTGCCCCAGCGCGTTGCCCGCTTTCTCCAGGTGCCGGAACAGCTGCTGCCGCAGGCGTGCTTGGCCCTCCTGAAAAGCGGTGCCGTGCTCGGTGTGCAAGATCAGCGGCACCCGGCAGAGCCTGGCGGCCAAACGACCCAGCAGACCGGGTTTGGAGGAATTGGTGTGCACGATGTCGAAGCGGTGGCGGCGCAGCAGAAGCAGCAGCTCGGCCAGTGCCGCGGCGTCCAGAGGCGAGATGGGATGCCGCAGGAAACGCAGCGGAATGTGTTTGTAGCCCCTTTGGCGCACCGCCTCGACCAAATCCCCGCCGGGGGCGCTGGCCACGTAGATGTCAAATTCGTCGCGGGGCAGGCCGTCCAGCAGGTGCAGGCTGAAATTCTGCACGCCGGAAAGCAGCGGCAGCAATTGCAGATGGAGCAGTTTGGTCACGGTTCCCGATTAAGTCTGATCACCGCGATCGCCTCCGCGGGCACTCCGGTGAAGTGGACCATGTTTCCTTCCACCCGGGCCGGCAGGCCGTCCACTTCGCGGATCTTGTCCTCGTTGAGCACCTGCAGGGCGAAATGTTCCATTTCATCAGGAAAATAGATGCTGATCTCGTAATCGCTCTCTTCGATCGTCACGCGGTTGCGCCTGTCCCACCAGGTGGTGAGTTCAGCCGGCGTGGGCACCCAGACGCGGCCGGCCTTCAGCAGGGCCAGCGCGTAGGCGTACAGCTTTTTCACATAGGGGATGTCGGCATAGGAGGCGAGGTTGAGGTCGATCCCGAAGATGCCGCGGGTGCGGAGGGCAGCCTGGAAAAACTTCTTGAGCAGGTGTTTGGCCGGCTCGAGCTGCAGGGTTTTATAGCGGCCCACGCGCAGATGGGCGTCGTGATAGACGGTGGGAAGCTCCCACCAGCTGGCTTTGAGGCCTCCGATCCAGGGCTGGTAGGGAACGCTGACCCCGCTCACGAAGCCGGGAGTGTCCCTGCGGGCGGTGCTTTGGCTGTGGGAGGGGCCCAGTTTGTTGTGCAGGTCGCGCAGGGCATCGCTGGAGCGGTAATGCAGCTGGCGGATGCCGATCTGGTCTTTGCGCAGTTGGTGCAGCATGATCTGCTTGCGGGAGACGAACTCGTCGCGGGTGGGCTTGTCCGGCGCGAGCAGCAGCCCCACGTCGTGCCCGGCGCGGGTGAGCTGCTGGATCTCTTCCTGGAGGTCGGCGTCATCCAGATTGTAGTTGATGTATTCGTTCTTTTCCGGGGCGATGTAGAAAACGCTGCGGAATCCGGAATCTTCCTCCAGCTGGCGGTATTCCCCGAAATTCCAGTAGAGTTCCACATTGGTGAAGAGAAAGCGGAATTTGCTGCCGATGCTGTGCAAAAGCTGGCGCCAACTGAAGGATAAGAGCATCGCGAGGTCGCTGCCCACGGAGAGGAACAGCTCTGAATAGTTCCATTTCTGCAGGTTGTCCACGCTGTGCGAGAGCAGGGCCGCGCCTTCCTGGGCCTGCGGCCAGTACTGCTTTTGAACGATGTGGATGCCCTTGGCGCGGGTGTGCTCTTTGATCATGCTGTCGATCAGCCAGAGCAGGTTGTCCACATAGGGCGTGTCGCGGTGGGAATTGAGCTGGCTGGCCTCGTCCGGATGGCAGCCGTCGGCGTCGCGGGTGGGATCGATCTGCGCTTCCAGGCCGGCCAGATGGAAAAAGACGTTGCCCACGAGGTCGAAATTGATCTTGCCGGCGTGGACTTCGCTTTCGGAATAGTTTTCGGCGGGATAGGAAAAACTGCGGGCGCTGATCACCGGCGTCTGCGAGAGCAGCTTGATGGTTTTCAGGCCACGGCGCAGCTTGTCCGGATTCATGCTCTTGGGGTCGAAGAGGTCCGGCTCGCTCTGGATGAAAATGGTGATGAAATGGCGCGCGATCCCCTTCAGCTCTTCCACCGTGGGATCGGTGTAGCCGTAGATGAAGAGGATGTCGTTGTCCTTCAGCTGGCCGGTGTCCGAAATGAAGCAGAAACCGTAGCCCAGGGTCTGAAAGATGAAGCTGAAGGCGTACTTTATCTCGTGCTGATACCTCGCCAGCTTGTAGTCGATGAAGATCGAGATCATGCGCAGCTTACCGCCAATTTCTTTTTAAGACCATAGATTCCCCTTTTTACTATGTGTCAAGCAAAATCGTCGGTTACCACTTTTTCCGACTCTCTTTCAAACCGGGTGGGTAAAGCCCGGAGGGCGACAGAACTAAAGCGAGGGCGTGGAGTGAGCGTAGCGATCGGAACCCCTCGTCAGGAGAGTTGGTCACACATGTAAGCAACCCCCAAGCCCAGGCTCAATATTTTGTGAGCCTGGGCTGGGCTTGGGGGAAAAATGAACAAATTCAGTTTGTCGTGAAGCGAGGGGCTTACGCGCCCTCGCTATGGTTCTGTCGCCCTCCGGGCTGCTTCTGGTTGAGCGCCGCACCACTTGAAAGAAAGCCTCTTTTTTTATTTGTTACCCACTTGGATAGACAGAGAGCCTTTTTTCATATACTTCCGCAGTCGTGTGCGCTTTGGCCACACTCCCTGCCGCCGCTTTTGGGGTTCAGGCGATGCTCAGAACACCAATCCCAGGCCCAGCGAACCGGTGGGAAAAAACCCCAAACCCCCGCCGGCGAAGGGCACCACCTCCATACCCAGCTCGGGATGCAGGATCACCGGACCCAGATTCAGCCTCAGGCTTCCGGATACATTTCCGTGCACCAGATTTTGGGTTTCACCCGCCGGGTTACTGCTACTTTTCCGAACCAGGTTGTCATAACTGACCCGCGCACCCAGAGTGGGGACCAGCCAGGATTTCACTTCCCAGGAGGAGAGAAAGGCCAGTTCAGCCCCAAGTGACGAGTACTTCGAGTGTCCCTCAGCGGTTCCGTTGCTGGAAAGCGCTGTCAAAGAGGGCGCCAAAGCCAGATAGTTGAAGTCTGTATTTCCCACCAGTAGCTTGGCACCCAGTTTACCTCCCACCATGAAGCCGGAAGTGTAGATCCGGCCGGTCAGGTCAAACCCGGGCGACACGCTCAATCCAGTCTTGAACCCGGTGATGAGCCATCCGCCCAAGTTCTGGTCCTGCGCGTTGTTCTGCATCATGGTGCCCAGGTCCACTCCCAGGTTTTCATACAGGGTTAGCTCCAGGTTTTTGTCCTGCAGGGGCACCGCCGTGTCCAGCATGCTGATGTCCATGATGGAGCAGGCGCCAAGCGAAGCCAGCAAAGTGGCCATTATCAACAGTCTTGTCATCTCTTGTAACCTCTGTAAGACAGAATAAGTGATTCTGCCACCGTGCAAAGTAAATATTCTTGAACAGGTTTATTTGACACATGGTCCGATTTACCCGCAGACCATCTTGGGCAGAGCACGGGTTCAGACGCTTGCCCCTGCCCAGGCTTGTTCAGCGCGATGCAGGCATCGCCTGCTTTCAGATTCGACTGGGACCGGTTTTGGATCCGCCCCCCGCGCGATCCCCGCACCAGATGCGGCCATCCTCAGGGAGGCTGGCGCCGGGCTCAAAACAGCAGCTTGGAAAAAACCCCGGCAGCTCTGCCGGGGTTGGGATATTCAGCGCTGCCCGGGTTGGGCAGGCGAGGTTTGTTATTTGATCATCAGCATCTTGCGGGTGGAAACATAGTCCCCGGCCTCAAGGCGGTAGAAATAGACTCCTGAAGAGACTCCACGTCCGCCGGCATCCAGTCCGTTCCAGGTGATCCGGTGCGTTCCGGGGGCCAGGTCACCGTCCACAAGTTCCTTCACCAGCTGGCCCTTCACGTTGAAAACGCTCAGCCTGGCCTTGCCGGACCGCGCGAGATCGAAGGAGATGGTGGTGCTGGGGTTGAAGGGGTTGGGGTAGTTAGAATTGAGGCTGGTAAACAGTTCCGGCGCGTTGTCTTCCATGTTTTCCACCACGTAGGGAAATTCGAAGGCCAGGGTGTCTGAGGGGCTGCCTTCCGTGTTGTAGAAGACAGCGCTGATCAGATAGGCATAGTCTCCATGCAGCGAGATCACGTCGGTGTGGGTAAGCCCGGTGGTTTGCTGGATCAGTTCGAAGGGTCCGGTGTTGAATTTTTTATAGACGCGGTAATTCATCACCGGGAGCACCGGATCGTAGGGCGGTTCCCAACTCAGCAGCACTTCACCGGTGAGGTTGTCAACCGCGAAACCGGCATTGGCCGGCTGGGGCAGGTTGATGAGGGTGAAATCGGCCTGGTGCACCGGATCGGCGGGGGTGATCAGGACGTTGTTGATGCTGGAGGATTGGTGGTAAGGCAGGGTGGCATTCACGTTGAAGGTGCCGTTGGGCAGGTAGAGCCGGTAGGAACCGTCGGCAGCGGGATGGGTGGCGTAGTAGTTGCTGGCCATCACCAAAGCCTCCGGGGCCGGGGTGTCTGAAGTGGGGATCACCGTCCCGTGCAAGTATCCGGTCTTCTGGTTCACGCCGCTGAGCTCAAAATCGTCGATGAACCAGCCGATGCCGCCAGTGCCGCCGTCGGAGCCCATGCGGAAGCGGAAACGCACCTGCTGTCCGGCGTATTGGCTGAGATCGAAGATCACGGGCTGCCAGTTGGCCAGGGTCCCGGAAAATCCTGGTTCGCCGCCCAAACCGGCCAGGCTGCTGTGCGTGTAGCCGCTCAGAGGGTTGAGCAGGCTCCAGGTCATGCCGTTGTTTGTGGAAATGCCCACGTTGCCGCCGTCATAGTTATTCTCAAAACCGTAGCGGTGCTGCAGGGAAAGGGTCGCTCCGGTTTCCATGGCGTAGAGCGGGGTCACCAGCACGTAGTTCACCAAGTCCGGGTAGTTGCCGCTGAGCCCTGTCGCCCACAGCTTGGTGCCCGAAAACGCGGTCACCTGTGAGGGCGTGCCCCAGGACCAGCCAGTTTCGGAAATGAAACCGCCGCTGTTGGTCTCAAAATCGTTGAAAATGTTGGCCATGTTGTAGGGGACCATCAGATTCGAGTTCAACGGCATGCCGTTCGAGATGGAGGCATTGAACTGGAAGGGGATGTACTGCCCCAGGGCGGACGTGCTCACGAATTGCAGCTCAAATACGAACTGCATCACGGCGTTGGCCTCAATGAGCGGCAGGATGATGATCGGTTCGGCGATCACCACATCCGTGCTTGCGGTGGAAAGCGTGGCCTGGATATCGCGGGATTGAACGGCCGCGTGGTTGTTGACGTTGATCACCAGTTTCACCGTCTCCAGCGGATCTATGATGCCGTTGAAATTGGTGTCGGCATCGTTGATCAGGAAAGATTCGAACACCAGCACGGAGGCGTCCACCCGCAGGCTGAAACTCCTTTCCCAAACGGATTCTCCGCAGGTAATGGTGAGCAGGAAGTTGAGCACCGTGGCGTTGGGGCATTCCGGCGAAACGGTGAAGACGAAAGGAACGCGGTTGACCCCGAAGCCGTCACCCACAAGGGGAAAGTACTGAGCTGTGGCGTTCGTGATGGTGATATGCTCGCTGGTGGTGGAAAGCGTGGCCGACACATCTTCAGCGGTGAGGCTGCCGATGTTTTGCAACTGCACGCCCAGTTCGACTGTTTCGCCGGGCTCGCAGACTCCGTTGCCGTTGTCGTCGTCCACAAAGGTTTCGCTCAGCAGCAAATGTGGTTCGTGGTAATAGATGGGGATGTTGGTGATGTAGATGGCGCGCTCGTTACCCAAAGGCGAAGCGGCTGTGGGATACGTGTTTCCGTAGGAGTATTCCAGGCCCACCATGCCGCTGTGGTCCTCGATGCCGATGGTGGAGTAGCAGCCGTGGTGGCCGGTGTTTGTGGATGAATCCACATTGTTGAAAGTGTGATACTGGATCTTGATGGGGCCGTCGCCCAAAGCGGTGGCGAACACGCTCTGGTCGTAGAGGATGATCTGGAAAGTTTCCAGGCTGTTGCCGTTCACCCCGTTTTTCATGTTGTACCATTCGATCACAAAGGCGTGCTCGTCGTGGTCGTACAAGGTGTAAACACCTCCCCCGGCGTGGGTGGCCAGGTCATCCCAGAATGCCGCGATCATGGGATTGGGGCCCATGGCGCCGGGCAGGCGGTAGTTTCTGAATTCGGCATTCTCGGAAACGCCCATGGCTATGAAGCCGTTGGAGGAAACCGTGATCTGGTTGTACATGATGCCGTAAAATTGGAAGGGGAAGGGCAGATTCACCACTTCCAGCGCGTCCGCGCCCACCTGGTCTCCCTCGTCACCGCTGGTGTAGGCGTCGGAGATGGCCAAAAGGGTGCCCACGCCTCCCTCGGCAGGCGCGATGCCGTTCCAGTCGTACACGGGGCATTCCTCGTAGGAGGTGTCTGTATCGTCGTAGATCACATAACCGTAGCTATCCGGCCCCAAGGGATCGTGCACATCCACTTCGCCGGCCGTGAGGGTGAAGCCCAGCCATTGTTCGAAACCGGCGTCGTTATAAAGCTTGAGCTGCATGGGGATCAGCATGCCCGGCAGCAGCATGGGCCGGCCGTAGAGCTCGAACATGTCCGTGGATGGCGTCACCTGCACGTTTTGCAGCAGATCGCCATACCACGCCGTGTTGTCATTCACCGCCACCAGGTCGTTGAGGCTGTAGAGTTTGCCCCAGATCCCGGTCACTCCCGTGGGAGTGATGTTGCTTACCGTTACCGTGAAGCCCGCGGTTTCGTTGGGGTCGAGCACCTGGTTGCCGCCATTGGTCACCAGGCTGTTGTTGTACATCATTTTGGCATTGTGGATGGGGATGAATTCCGAGATGTCGTAGCTTTGGTTCTGGCCGTCCGTGAGCAACACGTGGATGCGGATCATGGCCTCATGCGGCGCGTTCGGCGCGATCTGCATCACCACTGGGCTGGCGTTGAAGCCCAGCCCGCCGCCGGCGATCTCGCTGTAGGTAACCAGGGAATCCACGAAAGTCACCCAGGGGCTGTTGGAGTGGACCTGGCCGCCAAGCCCGGAAATGGGGCTGGCAGCGGTGTTGGTGAGCCCGAAAAGGATCTCCAGGGTTTCGCCGCCGTTGGCCAGGCCGTCGTTGTTGCCGGAAGAGGCGCCGGTGGTGTCATCATCGATAACGATGCTGGCCGGCACCAGGGTACCGCTGCTGTCCACGGTCAAAGTTTGCTGCAAAGGCTTGAAATCGTGTTGGGAAACTGTGAGCACGCAGTCGTTGGTGGTCATCGTTTGCGGCAGCATCAGGATGATGTTGCCCTCGATGTCCGTATAGCCCCTGCTGATGATCGAGCCGTTCTGGGTGAGGGTTACGGATGCCCCCTCCACCGGCAGGCTGGCGCCGTTCAGCACATTCACGTCCAGCAGGCTGAGGCCCAGCGGAATGCTGGTCATGGTTGTAACGTTGAAATGATCGGGAATGCCGGTCCAGGTTTCCATGGTGGGGTCGCCCATCAGATTGCACCAGTGGGTGAACTTAAGCACGTTGTCCGGAGAAGAGACACCATACGTTTGTGACATGTATAGTTTGCCGTTCAGCAGGGCCTCTCCCATGGTGCGCATCCCGTATTGGAAGATGCCGCCGAAGATGCCGCCGTGCAGCACGTTGTTGAAGTTCGTATGCGTGCTGGAAGTGCTCATACCGATGCCGGTGACGGCGCCTTTGGGAACGGCCGGGGTGCCGTAGCGGATGAACTGCTCCATCTCGGAAGTGCCGTTCCAGTAGTTGTTCGTGCCGCAGGTGATGTTGATGGCGTGGGGAATCCTGTAGGCGTTGAAAAGGGCTGATTCCGACGGCGGTGAGTAGTCGATGTAACCGCGGTAGCTGTAAAACCCGACGCCCTGGTTGATGGCCGCGTTGATCTGGGTGGCGGCGGGCGAGCTGTTGTAGATCTCCGTGAAGGTGTAATCCGGGTTCACATTCAGCGCCCGTTCCTTGATGTATTTGCTGATGTACATGGTGGAAATGCCCGAGGGGGCGGTGTCGCCCACCAGCAGCATCCGGTCCAGCCAGTCAGCCGTGTCCAGGTTTACGTCGCGTTCATAGAGATATATCTTGCTGAGCAAGTTTTGCAGTTGGGAGATGTTTTCCACCGAGATGCGGCCTATGAAGCAGTCGCCCAGGATGTCGCTGCCGGCCAGATGCGTGTAGGGATAATCGCCGCCGCCGTTGCTGACCACGGAAGCCGCCGGGATGGTGTAGCTGCCGCTGGTATCGCCCAGCAGGATCACATAATCCGGCCGGGTGGCGGGGTTGTTGTAGGCGTTTTGGATGTAGTTCTTGATGGTGGTGGTGCTGCTGCCGGCCTGGCCGGAAGCCGTGCTGGCCACATCAACGTCCGCGCCCTTCTGCTTTTTCCAGAGCACATACTCGTTCAGGGCCGTTGTGAAGGCCGGGTCGGAGTTGCTTCCGTAAATGAGCAGGAAACGGGGCGGAACGTTGCTGTACATGAGGTCGCGGTAATCGTCAAAGTTGAGGATCATGGATTCGTAGATCCTGGCAAAGGAGGGAGAAACCGCTGTCAGTTCGCCATCCAACTCGTTGAGTCCGGGACCGCTGGTGTAGCTTAGCCTCAGGTTGATCTCCTGGTTCACCGTCAGCGTCTGGGTTTGGGGATCATAGCTGAAGGGATTCACCAGCAAGTTCACAATACGGAAATCGCGCAGGATCATGGGATCGCCGCACTGCACCGCGGTGGCTGGATAGGCAGTGCCGCCGGCATAGAAAGCGGCGTCGATCACAAAGGATTTGGGCGCTTCCTCCTGCTGGCCTTGCTGCACCGGATAGGCCATGAACTGCTGGATCTGGCTCTGCTCCTGGCTTAACACGCTAACCTCAACTCCGCCCCGGCGGGGAATGGCCAGGTGCACGCTGAGGGTGGGCAATTCCGGAAAACCGCTGTCCAGCGTGCTTCCGGCCCCTGGAAGTATGATCCGTTGGTAGATCGCCCCTCCGACCTCAGACTGTTCCAGCTCAAACTGGGGCAGGGAGAACCGGATGTCGGTATGGTTGGCGGCTTTGTCCGTGATGGCAAAGGCCTGGTTGAACTGGGTGGGCGTGTATTCGCCGGCCGCGGCAAACACGAAGCTCACGGCAAGTCCCGCCAAAAGCAGGAGTATCAAGTGTTTCATTAGCTTACCTCTAAAGGTGTGAATATGGTTTTGCCTACTGACCTTGCAATATGCGTTCCAAAGCTTTACAGATTGTAATAGAGCAACAGCTCGTGTGGATGAACCCGGTTCATAACCGCCTGATGCTCAGCCAGTTTGTGCTTGATGTGGGATTCGATCAGTTCTTCGTTAAACACGTTGCCCTGCAGCAGGAACTTGTGGTCCTCCTCCAGGCAGCGCAGCGCTTCGGCCAGGTTGGCTGGAATGGACAGCAGTTTGGCTTTCTGTTTCTCGCTCCAGGCAAAGACGTTGTCGTCGTAGGGCCCCAGTTTGTGTTTGGCGGGGTCGATCTTGTTGATGATGCCGTCCAAACCCGCCAGCAGCAAGGCGCTCATGGCGAAGTAGGGATTGCAGGTGGCGTCGCCGGTGCGGAATTCGAAGCGTTTGGTCTCCGGCGTATTGGCATATTTGGGAATGCGGATGGCCGCGCTGCGGTTGGCCAGGCCGTAGAAAAGCTTCACCGGCGCTTCAAAGCCGGGCAGCAAGCGCTTGAAGCTGTTGGTGCTGGGATTGGTGAAAGCCACCAGGGCGCGTCCGTGCTTCAGGATGCCGCCGATGAACCAGATCGCCTCGTTGGAGAGGTCAGCGTAGCCGCCTTTTTGGTAGAATATGTTCTTGCCATTTTTGTGCAGCATCATGTGAAAGTGCATGCCGTTGCCGGCCTGGTTGTAAACGGGTTTGGGCATGAAGGTGGCCGTGAGCCCGTACTCCAGGGCGGTGCGGCGGATGATGTCCTTCATCACCATGGTGTCGTCGCAGATCTTGGGGAAGGCCAGCAGTTCCGTCTCGATCTCCTGCTGCGAGCTCAGCCCCACCTCGTGGTGGTGGTAGCGCACCTTGATCCCCTGCTCTTCCATGCGGTCCGCCATTTCCTGGCGGATCTCGTAGTAGCGGTCGAAAGGCGTGTCCATGTGATAGCCTTTTCGGCCTTGCTGGGCCACGGCGTCGTCATCTTCAAAATCCAGGGGCAGGGCGTCTTTGCTTTCCGCGGAGGTCACGGTGTAGCCGCTGGAATATTCGTCGCTGTTGTATTCCACGGTGTCGAAGAGGTGGAACTCCAGTTCCGGGATCCAGGTGCTGTGGTCGGCGATACCGGTGGATTTGAGGTAATCCTGAGCCCTCAGGGCCACGCTGCGGGGGTCTTTTTTCACGCCGATGCGGGTTTCCGCGTCGCAGATGGAGCAGATGAAGCGCAGGGTGGGGGTCTCGAAGAAGGGGTCGATGTGCGCCGTGTCTGTGTCCGGCATCAGCACCATGTCTCCGGATTCCACGGAGCGCATGCCCGGGATGGAGGAGCCGTCGAAGGGCACGCCCAGCCGCAAAACCTCATCCAGCCCGCGGGCCGGGAAGGTGATGTGGTACCAGCGTCCGTCCATGCCGGTGTACTTCAGGTCGATCGCCTTGATGTTGTGTTTTTTGATCAATTCGATGATTTTGTTCTTGTCCATGCTTTTTATCCTTGGATGTTTTTTGTTATCGTTTTTTCAGGCAACGCCCAGCAGGCCCATCACCAGGTTGATGGGCGGCAGGATCAGCCGGCCGATGATGTTCAGGTTCAGCAGGCGGGATACGATCAGAATGCCGAAGAGCACGTACATGCCGGTCCTTTCCTGGGCCATCCAGCGCCAGTAGGCGTCATCCGGCAGCACCATGCCCAAAACCTTGCTTCCGTCCAGCGGCGGAACCGGGATCAGGTTGAAAAAAGCCAGCAGCAGGTTAAAAAACACCACCATCTGAAAGATGTAGGCCAGCAGCTGGTTGCCGGGGCTGAGGTGATACAGCAGCGCGAACACGATGGCGATCAGCAGGTTCGAAGCCGGCCCGGCCAGCGCCGAAAGCCCTATCCCCTGTTTGATGTTTTTATAGTTGTAGGGATTGAGCGGCACCGGCTTGGCATAGCCCCAGATCACGCCGGCCGTGAAATACATGATCAGCGGCAGGATCACCGTACCGAACCAATCGATGTGCTTGAGCGGGTTCAGGCTCAGCCGGCCGGCCCGTTTGGCCGTGTCGTCGCCCAGCCAGAAGGACACCACGGCGTGGCTCACTTCATGGATGATGATCGAATAGAACACGATCAGGATGATGATGCCGGTCAGCACCATTTCGATGGTTTTGTCCGATACAACCATTTACGCCTTCCTGAGTTTCAAAAACTTGCGTTTGCCGGCCCGTAGCACCATGCCGTCGGCGAGGGTGACCTCCGCGTCCACTGAACTCACCCTGGCGCCGTCGATGCTCACCCCGCCGCCCTGGATGAGGCGCTTGGCCTCTCCCCCGCTGGCGCACAAACCGCTGTCGGTGAGCAGTTTGGCCACGCGGAACACCGGTTCGCTGACTTCAAACTCCGGCATCTCGTCCGGCAGCTCGCGTTTGGAAAAGAGCTGCTCAAAGCTTTCCTGAGCGCTCAGCGCGGCCTCTTCCCCATGGTAAAAGCCCACGATCTCGCGCGCCAGCCTTTTCTTCAGCAGCATGGGGTTGGTGCCTTGGGCCAGTTCGCCGGTCACCTTGTCCAGCGCTTCCTCGTCGGCGTTGGCGGCGTACTTGAAATAGTTCAGGATCAGGCTGTCCGGGATGGACATCACCTTGCCGAATTTATCCGCGGCAGTGTCGAACACCGCGATATAGTTGTTCAGCGACTTGCCCATTTTGTTCACGCCGTCGGTGCCGGTGAGGATGGGTGAAAGCACCGCCACCTGCTGTTCCTGGCCAAAGTGGCGCTGCATGTCGCGTCCGCAGAGGATGTTGAATTTCTGCTCGGTGGCGCCCAGCTCCACGTCGCTGTGGATGGCCACGGAGTCGTAGCCCTGCAATATTGGATACATGAGCTCGTGCATGCCCAGGGCCAAACCCGCCTCAAATCTGGTTCTGAAGGTATCGTGGGCCATGAACTGGGCCAGGGTGAATTTCCCCATCAGCTTTAGGACCTCGGCCATGCCCATGGCGCCGAACCACTCGCTCTGCCAGCGAACTTCGGTCTGTTCGGGCTTCAGCACCGTGTAAAGCTGCTCCATGTATTTTTCGCTGTTGGCCAGGATCTCCTCGTGCGTGAGCGGCGGCCGGGATTCGTCGCGGCCGGTGGGGTCGCCGATCTGGGCGGTGAAATCGCCGATGATGATCACTCCGGTGTGCCCCAGGTCTTGAAAATCACGCATCTTGCGGATAGGCACCAGATGGCCCAGGTGGACGTCGCAGCCGGTGGGATCGATCCCGAATTTGATCCGCAGCGGCTGGCCCGCCCGCTCGCTTTTCTCCAGCTTGGCCAGCAGGTCTTCCAGCGGAATGATCTCGTCCGTGGCTCTTTTTATCACTTTCAGTTCTTGTTCGAAACGCATGTCTATCCTTATGTTTTTCCATAAATTGGACTCACGGGACCAGAAACGGCAGGGGGCGTATTTGTCAAGCCTTTCCGGCCCGGACACTTGCGGAAATGACTTCCAGGGCCGGAGCCCATGCCGGACGGCTGCCGCCGCTTGGTTTGCGGGAACAAATTTTTTCTTGACAGGAAATGGCCGGTGGGGAGGATGCGTTCACTCGACGGTCAGAAAAATTCGCAACAGGAGGTTGTAACTATGTACGGGTTCAGGGGATCTGCGGTTCCCTCAAAATCACGGGAAATCTCTGGCGCATCGCGCGCGGGGACAATTATGGGTCTGGATCCTGCTTTTTCCCGGCCACTGGCTTGAACTGAAGCCGTGCGGGAAAGGTACGCTCCGGAGCAATCAATGTAAACTGTATTAGGGAGGAAAAATGTATCAGGTCCTGTTCAAGGAAGGGACATACCAAATCGTGAAACAGGGAATGCCGGTGTACACGCCGGCGGGAAGCATCGTAAGCGCCGAAAACGAAATGCTGGCCCGGAAACTGCGGGAGCATTTCCTGGCCTTTGGCACATCCCACGCGGACTGGCGCTCGCTGGCCCACTTCCACTTTCCCCTGCTGGACTTCGTGCGCCACTACCCCAAAACCGACGTGATCATGCGCCTGGTGATGGACCTGGATCCTTACAACGACTGGACCCTCCGGCCCGTGGCTGACAATCCGGAGCTGGAACGGCACCGGGAAGGGCTCTTTGGAGATCCGGCCACGCAACTTGCCCAAGGCCGCGCCTGGCTGGCCAGCCTGAACGAGTATCAGCTCTGCGCCGCCCTGGTGCTGGGCAGGGACCTGGGCAGCATCAACGCCGCCTGGATGGCCACCATGCACTGTGACAACGATGCGGAGAAACAATTCAGGTCCGGTCTGGTCCTCTTCAATCCTGAACTGGGCAACCGCCCCCTGCGCGAGCTTTTGGCCAACTATCGCTTTTACCGGGGACTGTAGCGGCAACGGCGATTCCACGGCCAGGGCGTCATTCCGGGGAAGTCGCACAAGCGACTGGGGCCAGGGTGTCATTCCGGGGAAGCGGGGTCCTCGCGGACGAGCGTAGCGAGTTCGTGGGGTGCGGATGGGACCCCGGAATCCAGAAACCAGCACCACCCCGCCTCAAACTTACGTCATTCCGGGCAAGCGTGCGCCAGCACGCGGGGAACCGGAATCCAGACGATGTGGGTAATGCCTTGGGAGGGTTTCGATGCAGACTGCGTCTGGATCGACCCCTCTTTGGCCTGAGTCTGAGATGGGCTATTCCCGCCAGGTTTGGATTCCGTCTCTTCGCGCCAGAGGCGCTCCTTTACGGAATGACGTGCGTTTGAGGCGGGGAGAGGGATGTTCTGCTGTAGCCGATGCTCCTGCGTCGCTCGACTCCAGCGGGGTAGGGGATGTTTGAATCCGTTCAATCCGTAAATCCGTTCAATCCGTGAATCCGTATGAAAATGTGTATGCCCGGGTTCTGCTGTAGTCGATGCTCCTGCGTCGCTCGACTCCAGCCTCTCCGTCACGGAAGCCAAGTGATCCGGCAGGGCAAGGCAGAGGCCGGAGGCTGCCGCCAACTTGATCCCGGCCAAAAGAAAAAGCCGGAAACCAATCTGAGGTTTCCGGCCTGGAAGTTGAGCTTGTATCCTGGTCTATCGGACTTGCGCGCAGATCAGGTTCGCGGCTTCTTCGTATTTGTCCATTTTACGTTTGGCGGCGCTGGGCAGCGCCAGTCCTGGCAGCGCTTGCGCCCCGGCGTTGCCGGCCAGTCTGCGCAAAGTGTTCACGGAGGAGTTTCCGGTGAGCCAGGCCCAGGGAAAAGAGTGGGTCACGAAAGGCAGCACCTGCCTGCCTCTGAGCTGAGGTGCCAGGTCCGCCATCGCTTTCAGCAGCAAGGGATAGGGCCGGAACGCCCAGACCGGGCCACCGATGAGAACGATGTCCGCGGAGCTCACATCAGGCAGGTTGGTTATCCGGATGTTTCCGGCGGCCATGGGTTTGCTCTGGTCCAGGGGCGGATCGGAGACCAGCTGGGTGAGGTTCACCTGATGTCCGGCCTCCATCAGTTTGGCGCTTATCATTTCCCCCAGTTTCAGGGTGTTGCCGGATTGGGAGCAGATCACCATTGATACTTTCATGGCAGCATCTCCGGGGTGGGTTTGGCGTTGTCGTCGCGTTCCCAGCGGTCGTCGATCCTGGTGCGGACGGGGCTGTTCTTCCGGAAGTAGTTAACGATGGCGTCGCGCAGGTTGATCTGATGGAAGATGATGTCTTCCGCGGGCACCTGGGTGAGCAGCGTGAGCCCTGCGTTGCCCTGCATCAAAAAGTCGGTGGTGGTGCAGGTGTAGATCTTGTTTTTGTCCCAGGGTTCGCCGGCGATCTTGAGCGAGGTCACGCGGTCGAAATTGGGCCGTTTTTTGGAATAGACCACGTTGACACCGGAGACCACCAGGCCGTGGCGTCCGCCTTCCACGCGGGTTTCGATGATGCGGCGCAGGAATTCGCCGGTGCAGCGGAAACTCACCACCATGTTGTCGAAAGGCATCACCTGAAAGACGTCGCGGTAGGTTACAGGCCCGTTTTTGATGTCCGCGCGCACGCCACCGAGGTTCAGAAAGGCGAAATCGGCGTTCACTTCGTGGCGCATGGCGTCCGTGATCGTGTTTCCCATCAGGCTTTGGGCATCCACGTTGGTGCGGGAGAGATAGACCCCTGCGGTGCCGATGATCTCATCCATGCCTTCTTCGGCAACGGCCACCTGGGCTTCGATGGTGGCGGAGATCTCCGGGTCCGGGATGAATTGGTCCTCAAACAGGGTGATCATCAGGCCTTCGCGCAGAGCGGGCAATTCATAGCCGCTCACGCTTTTGGTTTCGGGATCGATCGTAAGCGTCATCCAGCCAAGGTTCGAGCCGTAGGCATAGCCCTGGATCACCATGGTGTGGGTGTAGGGATCGATCCAGGGTTTGGGAATGCCGCGGTGCATGTGGCCGCCGATGAAGAGATCGATACCGGGCACTTCGCGCGCGATCTCCTGGGCGTCCCAGCCCCAAGCGGCGTAACGCTCTGCCTGCAGCGGATTGCCCTGGGCGTCGTAGCGCGAAAGGTAGGTTTCCTCGATCTCGTAGGGCAAGCCGGCGTGGCCCAGAACGATCACGATATCGGCCCTTTCCTGGTCGCGCACGATCTCCACGTACTTGCTTACCGCGATCTTTTCGTCCACAAAATCGATATTCTTGATGTGCTCCGGGAAGCTCATCTTTTCCGTGTCCGTGGTGGTGAAGCCGATCACGCCGATGCGCAGGCCCAGCCTTTCGAAGATGCGGTAGGGCACCACATACCAAGGCAGGTCGCCGGTGCGCCGGTCGATGATGTTGCAGGAAAGGATCGGGAAATTCACGCATTCCAGCGTTTCCATCAGCTCTTCGTCGATGATGTCGAACTCGTGGTTGCCCACGGTCATGGCGTCGTAGCCGATGGCGTTCATATATTCGATCACGGCGCGGCCTTTGGTGACCGTTCCAACGGGGCGTCCCTGGAAAAAGTCGCCGGCGTCCAGCAGCAGGGAAGCGCGTTGTTCGTTTCCCTGCGAGCGCACGTGCTTGATCAGAGTGGCCGCGGACGCCCCTCCACCAAGTTGGGGAGGAAAGTCCGGGTTCATGAAAGTGGCCTCCGAGCGGTCGATGCCGCCGTGGACGTCATTGGAAAACATGATGTCCAAACGAAGGTCTTCTGCGCCGAGTCCAGCCGCGAGGGCCAGGCAGAGCGCTGTGAGCAGAATGATATTTTTCATAATTATAAGTTTATCCTTTAGCTACAAGTTATCTGCCGGCTGCCACATGACAAGCGAATATTTACTGTTTCTCACCAAGAGATACTAAGGCTGGCGCTCAGGCTCAAGTTGCTTTCCCGCACCTTGTCCGGGTTTTCCCAGCCGCGGTCGGTGAGCACGATGTACTGATTCGGCCAAAGCTGGTAGGTGTCGTCGTCGGTGTATTCGGTGTCATCGTAATACTTATCCCTGAACATATCCAAGGCTTCGTATTCCCGCCAGGAATAGCCGATGCCGAGGTCCAGATGCAGGTTGTCTGTCAGGAAAACGCTGCTGCCTCCGGAGATGGTGGGTGTGATAACTTTTCTGACGGTGATTGTTCCGTCTCGCTCTAATTCGCGAAGATAGCTGGTTTCAGATCTGAAACCCAGGCGCAGGGGCAGGCGGTTCGTGATGTGGTGTTCCACCCCGGCTGAGAAATTGTAACAATCATCGTAAGGGAAATACTGAACGATTGTAAGTGTATCAGGTATTTCAAAATATTCTGGGATTTCGCTGAACTTGACCCATTCAACCTCCAGATTGAATCTGGTGCGCATGATCATGTTACGCGGCTGGTAGTTCAGGCCCAGACTGATCTGGGTCGGCAGGATATAATCTTCGGTGATGGACGCGGTGGAATCCATGGCCGCGTGACCATCCCAGGCTTCCTGCTGGATGGAGTAGTCAAGCTTGCGGTCCAGAGTGGATTTGAGCGCGTAAGTGCTGCCAATACCGAAGTTCTCATTGATCCGGATGCCGATGCCGCCTTTGAGGCGGTAGCCGTCGAGATCGACGTGCTCGGTATAGGTGGAATCAGGCAATACGCCTTCACCCACTGTATCGATGGCCCACTGACTCCAGCGGATGGTTTTGGAACTGGTGATGTCGCCGTAGAGCTTGCCAAAATCAAGGCCCAGATTGACGTCGAAGACCTGGCCGAGTCTGAAGCCCATGCTGGCAACGGCGGAGGCCTGATTAAGCACGCCCGTGTTTTCGATCCGGTTGATGGCTATCATCTCGGGATAGGAGTCGTTGTCGGTGTTGCGGTTGTTGCGGATCTGTTCGTCGTAAGTGCCGTCGAAACTCAGATAAGGCCTGTAATACGCTCCCACGCCGAGCCTTGCTTTCCCCAGTTTAAGAGCGGTGAAAGCGGCGGCGGAGTAGTCGTCGTACATATTGATGTTGGAGGCGTAGACGGCGTCGTCGATGTAGTTGTCGAACGAATTGTAGAGCGGCACGGCCCGGTTGTCTTCGTTGCGGTTCACAAAAACAGCGCCGGCGATCCCGGCCCCTTTGTCCATCAGGGTCAGGTTCGCGGGATTGATGATGATCCCGGCGGTGCGCATGTCGTCAAAAAGCCCGGTTCCGCCCATGGCCTGGCTGCGGGCGTCAAGCACGCCGAAGCGGTTTCCAAAGTATGTATCGGTGATGGACCAGGCGCTCAGCCCGGCCAGGGAAAGAAGCATTGCCAGCATTATGATGAGATGTTTGTTGATCATTATTCCTCCACTTAGTAGCGGTATTCAAGGCTGAGACGGATGGTGTTTTCCTTGTGGTCCACCCGCTGGTACAGGTTTTCACCTTCCACAGGCACGTTATACTGGCGGATGCTCAGTTCCTGCGTCTGATAGGTTTTGTTTCTGAATTTCAGAGAGAGATACATGTTGCGGGAGATCCTCGAATGCAGGGCCACCCAGGCTTTCATGCCCTTGTCGCCCATAAAGTCGATCTCCATGTCTTCCCAATCCCAGTGCGAAATGCCGTGGCCGAACCAGTAGATCAGCGAGCCCTGCACTTTCAGGTTGGCGTTGAAGTTGTGGGTGTAGTTCACGCCGATATAGTCGCCGGTCATCAGGGTCATCGCGGCCGCCATGGTGTTGTTGCCGGGCAGGGCCGGATTGGTGAGCGAGGTGTAGGCCGGGCTCAGCACGGTGTTGTAGCGGTATTCGAACTCCAGGAAATCGCGGTTGGAAAGGAAGGTGCGCACGCTGAAGGTGTATTCGTCGGTCTTGGAAACACCGCGTTCGGCGTAGTCGTCGTAGCGGTTGGTCTGGGTTTTAAAGCGCGCCCGCATGGCCAGCTGGAAAACCGGCCGGAATTCCAGCTCGGTTTGCAGCCGCACGGAGCGGCGCGCGTCGGAGAGGCGTTCCCAGATGTCCAGGTAGCTGCGGCCAATGGTGAAGAAGCGGTCGAATTTGTAGCGGGTCTCAAAGTAGATCCCTTTCTCCGGCTGGGATTGCGGCGCGTTCAGATAGATGTCCGCCAGGGTGGGATTGGTGAGCGCGTAGATGTTCTTTTCCAGGATGGTGTCGTTGAAGCGCTCGTGCTCGGAGAAGGAATTGCTGTAGGGATTGTCGAAGCCAATGTCGTAGTGGCGGTAAAGGCTGAGGAAATAGAGGTTGTCGAACTGGGTGTAGGCGCTCACGAGATAGGCCTTGGGATCATCGCCCAGTTTGAAGTCCGAGCCGTCCACGCTCAATTCCGCGTATTCACCCTGCACGGAGACGTTGCCGAAAGTGGTTTGGGCGTCAAAACCCAGCACCCGGCGGTAGTTGCGGGCGTAGGTGTCGGTGAGGGTGCTGTAGAGGCCGGCGATCTCGGCGTCCATCATCTTGAATTTGGGATAGTAATAGGAATCGCGCACCAGCAGCATCTTGAGGTCGTTCCAGGCCGGCACCACGAAGTAGGCGTTGTCATAGAGCGCGGTGTAGGTGGTGAAGCCAAGCTTGGTGCCCAGGAAGGGATTCACCTGCAGATGCGTGCCCCAGAGGGTTTCGCGCAGCGCGTCCTTGCGGTAGGCCAGGTTGATGTAGTCCGTGGCGTAGGGCGAGCCGCTCTGCAGTTCGCTGTTGAAATGGGTTTCGGCCTCGCGCAGTTCCTCGGTGCCAAAGCGGGTGGTGGGGATCACATAGCCAAAAAGCTTGTCCTTGCCGCCTTCCTGGATGATCTCGCCATCCCGGTCCACGTAGGCCACCGCGTCCTTGTCATCCTGCGAGACCCAGCCGGAAACGCCGAACCAGGGATTGGTGAGTTCGACCGCCGCGCCGCGCAGGGCGTATTCCTGGGTGCGGGAAAGATCGGGGGTGAGGCCCAGGATGCGTTTGCTGAAGCCGTAGCCGGTCTTGCGGGCGCTGTAAAAATCGGTATTTTCCATCACCAGCCCTTCCCCAAAGGTGGCGCGGTAATGGCCCAGATATAGTTTCAGCCGGGTGTTGTCCAGCAGCGGCAGGGCGGTGTTCTCATAGCCGGCGTAGAACTTGGAATCGGCCATGATCTCGGCGGGGCCTTTGTCCCGGATCGGAGTTTCACCCTTGGGGCTGTAATACATCCAGCCCACCTTGTAGTTGTTGCCGTAGCGGGCGCGCAGCTTCACCAGCAGATCGGGGTTCACCTCGTCCATGTTGAAGTAGCCCCAGTAGGAAAGGTCCTTGCGGTGCGGGACCGTCACGCTGGAATTGCCGTAATCGCTGCGCAGGAAGCTCTCGTGATACATGTCGTAGGCGCCTTCCTCCAGATAGCGGGTGTAATACTCCATCTGGGCGTCCCACATGAAACGGTTGCTCACCGGCGGTTCCTTGTAATAGACGTAGCTGCGGAGGTTCGTGTAGCCGTAATAACTGAGCCCGGGTGAATTGCGCAGGTCGCGCATGTCCGCGATCGTGTCGCCCTGCGCGGTGCGTTTGAGAATGCCCACGGCGTCGATGGCGGAAACGTTGGGCAGGCTGATGAAGTCGTCGAAGTGCATCTTGTTCACGTTCTGGGGCGTCATCAGATAGTCCTCCCAGACGTCGGACATGCCTTCGGAGGCTCCCTCGTTGCTGTCCAGGCGTTCCAGCAGATCGCGGATCTCCTCGCGCCTGGCCGCCACCTCGTCTTCCTCCACGTACAGCGAAACCACTGCCAGATCCTTGATCCGCAGCAGCGTCGGCTGGTCGATGGAAGGAATCTCGCGCAGCTCGTAGATGTCGCTGAAAATGGAAATGTAGGTGCGGTAATCCAGGATGTCCCGGGCCTGCTTTTCCGTGAGCGGCAGCTGCAAAAGTTCGTCGAGGTTGGCGGTGTTCAGATCCACTTTGGCGGCAATCTGCCCCAGACAAAAGAGGGCAAAGAGCAAGACAAATAACTTTTTCATCGCTTTTCCTTACTATGCTTTATACTTTTGAAACTCAAAGTTTTTTTACAAGATTCACATTCTGTGGACTCCTGATAATCTGTAAAGCTTTTTTTGAGTTTGTCCTTCCAATATTCGAGTAATCCGCCAACTTTTTCCCGCCGCCGCGCCTCCCTGGTGATCAATACGGAATAAATACGGGATCAATACGGATTTCATCCGTATTGATCCCGTATTTATTCCGTATTGATAATGGGAGACATCAAATCACGATGGAGAAATACTTGTTACTACATATGACCGATAGTATCATTAGTTCGTTGTTTTTATCGCACGATGATCATTTTTCTTGATCTTCTCTAATATAAACGTCTTCTGTTCTTGGAATCTTAGATTGTTTGGCTGAAGTTCAAGACCCTTGTTAACATAATCTAATGCATCCCTATGATTATTAGTGTATATATTTATTTTTGCCAGATAATAATATGATATTGCAGTACTGTTCTTTTGGTAAACATCTGGATTATCATATATGCTTTTTAAGAATGCTTCGGAACTCTTTTTGTAATTATTCATCATTTCTCTACGTAAGCCTTTCTTCCATTGGTTTCGTCCGATTTCATAGTAGCACTTCCCCAAATAATGATATAGACTACACGAGCTTTTCAATCTAATGGCATTCTGAAAAGCTGCTGCACTCTCAACCAGCTCTTTTTGATTATACAGCCCTATACCCATTTCGGTATGTAACAGGACTTTAAAATCAAGGTCATCACTAAATGACAGGGCCTTGTTGAAATAGTCCTTATTTACAGAACCTGCAATTTCTAGTTCTACTTTTGCTTTATAATAATATATTAATGGATTTTTATCTCCGTACTCAGTAGCTTTTTGAAAATACTCCTCAGATTTGGCAATATCTCCACATTTAGCTCGATTGTATGCTGACAAAGCAAAAGTATCAGATAAGGACAAATCTTTTTTGAACGGTTGATGATAAATGGCTGATGATTGTCTAACATCTACTATATCTCGATACTCTTTGAGTCGTAATGTGAGATCTTCATTGATTGTTGAATACTCCAATAATTTATTCGTTAAGAATGACCTAGTCAAAGGAAGCATAGAGTAAGAGCCTGGATTCATGGAGTCATGATTAATCAAAGAAAGTTTGTTAAGGTACCCTATTATCTCCTCTACATCGAACTCATTTATTGAAGATACGAAACATATGCTGTCTTTCGATGGATTATCAAGGATACAACAACTAAACAGCACCTTCTTTTGCTTCTCGTCAAGCGATTCAAACGTTTGAGCAAAAGAGAATTTCAAGATTTCTTCCTTAGTTGCAAAATTCTTGGTTTCTATATTTTTTACTAATTTCTTTATAGATGATTCATTCTTTATTTGACCAATTAGAACTTCAGTTGCCAGCGCAACGCCTCCCGTAAAATTATGCAAGGCTTTAACATCACCGTCCGATATATCAATGTCAAGGCAGAATTTTTCTCTAAC
This sequence comes from Candidatus Cloacimonadota bacterium, assembly GCA_020532085.1. Lineage (NCBI taxonomy): Bacteria > Pseudomonadati > Candidatus Cloacimonadota > Candidatus Cloacimonadota bacterium. The sequence continues at coordinate 115,756 of JAJBAV010000001.1, forward strand.
CAAGTATTTGCAGAATTCCCGGTAGTCATCGTAATCAAACTCTTTTACCTCTATGATTTTCTCTGAGCTGCCAAGTTGGTGTCTTGTAGTAAGTAAAATTTTGGTTCCCTCCGACTGATCACCCACTGCTTCAAAAAAATCTAAGAATGCACTTGGATTTTCTACTGTCTCAAAATTATCCAGTATTAGCAGAAATGAATCCATTGAGAGTATCTCGAGGCATTGTTCTTTTTTGTATTTGAACGTATGATTTTTATACTCATCGAACCCTGTCGCGTCCAATATTACATTTAACAATTGGTTCAGTTGCGTAAATTTAATCTCTTCTTGTTTAATACCTTCCGGAGTTAAAAATTCCCATTTTGCGCTGACCCAAATAATGTACTGATATTTCATGCTAGGCAATTCTATTAGAGTTCTGGCCGTCTCAATTGCTATAGCAGATTTTCCAACTCCACCTATTCCGCTTACTGTAATCAAATAATGTCTTCGATGGTCTAGATTCCTTATTATTTCACTTATTATCTGTGTCCTACCAATGAATCTGTCAAAAAAAGGCGTTGGTACATTATGAATAACATTATTGTCTTTTCTCATCATAATTCTTATTGGTACTTCATGCAATAGATCAATATCTTCCTTAATTGTCTCCTTAAAAGCCTCTGTTAAGCTCTTCTTTGTAATTGGTGTTTGGTCTATGTCAATGATTTGTTGGTATTGAGGGAAATTCTTCTTATTCACCCCGCTATATACATATAGTTCTTCATTTGAGCAGATAAGAAATGGCCTTAATGGTATTAGTGAGTCTTTATAGTAATAATAATATTCTCCAACATAGATAGGATCATGTCCTTCGATGGATGATATCGGAATATAATACTTTACTATCGGGAAAGAGGAGAAATCATTAAAATCCAGGTTGCCTTCTTTATCTACGTCATAGCTAGTATTCTTAGATAATAATACTCTACCATCAATAAGGTTATTCAATATCTGGCTGAAGCAAACAAGTGATTCAAAAAGACCTAGTTGATTGATTATCTTTGCTCTTTCGTCAGTAATCTTCCCATGAGCATATGCCTTATTTCGTATAGTCATTAAATCAGCTATAAAAGTATTAATATCATATGAATTACATGCTCTCTGCTCATCTGCAGGCCGATACAAATTAGCAATTTCGGTTACACTCTTACCACAATTCGTTTCTTGAATCTTAGAAGATATTTTGTCTGAAAGCGCAAGAATCAGAGAGCAGTTCTTCAAAAGATCTGCCCATGATGATGAGAGAGGATTCTTATTGTGAAACCTGTATAAAATCACTTCAATAATGCTTTTACTAACTTTGTTGACGATTCTTGTGTGAGAGTAATAAATCACAGAATATATTTGCAATATTAGATCAAGAAAGTGAGCACATTTAGCAACTTTTTCTACATCGTTTGTAACTAGAGCAGTTTTGTTCTTGAACTCCTCAATCCAGTATACCATAATAACCTCACTATTTATACTAATCAATGTGTTTCCAACCTAGATGACAATGATAAAATTCATGGCTGTATCCACAATATATTGTTTCGCAATATGTTGCATTGAGTATATCAATATGTCTTCTATGCATCTTTTATTAATAACAAAACTTCTTAATCCGATAAATTCAACAATTGAACATTCAATTGCAGTCTTATAATTCGTCCAAATCCGTCAAGGTTTTTTTAAGCTTGGAGAAGTATACAACGATTCTCTAGACGAATATGTAGCTGGACCAATTTATGATTAATTCGGTATCTATGTAAACAACCACTGGGAATAGAAATGCACTTTAGGCCAGTTATTCATTGACAAAATGGCCCCTGCCAAAATCAGGTAAGAAAATATTAAAAAAAACCATTAATGGAGGATAAATGCCTAATACCAAACGTGTTTACCTGTTCGGCAACGGAAGTGCCGAAGGCAGGGCGGACATGAAGAATCTGCTGGGCGGCAAAGGCGCCAACCTAGCCGAAATGAATCTGATCGGCGTGCCCGTGCCCCCTGGATTCACCATCACCACAGACGCCTGCATCGAATTCACCCAGCTGGGCGAAGCCAGGATGCGGGAACTGCTGCTGGCCGAGGTGCAAAGTGCCGTGCAGCACATCGAAGACCTGATGCACATGAGTTTCGGCTCCAACGAAAACCCGCTGCTGGTCTCGGTTCGCAGCGGTGCCCGGGCCTCCATGCCCGGCATGATGGACACCATCCTGAACCTGGGCATGAACGACAACGCGGTGCAGGGCATCATCAAAAAGACCGGCAACGAGCGTTTCGCCTGGGACAGCTACCGCCGCTTCGTGCAGATGTACGGCGACGTGGTTTTGGGCCTCAAGCCCGCCAGCAAGGAAGAACACGACCCCTTTGAAGTGATCATCGACGCGATGAAACAGGAGCGTGGCGTGCAGCAGGACCTCGACCTCAGCGCCGCCGACCTGCAGGAACTGGTGGTCCGCTTCAAGAAAGCCGTGAAAGACAACACCGGCCACGATTTTCCGGATGACCCCTGGGAACAGCTTTGGGGCGCGGTGTTTGCCGTGTTCAACAGCTGGAACAACGACCGGGCCATATTCTACCGCCAGCTGAACGGCATCCCGGACGCCTGGGGCACCGCGGTGAACGTGCAGGCCATGGTTTTCGGCAACATGGGCGATACCAGCGCCACCGGCGTGGCCTTCACCCGTGACGCCGCCACCGGCGAGAACCTGTTCAACGGCGAATACCTGATCAACGCCCAGGGCGAAGACGTGGTGGCCGGCATCCGCACCCCGCAGCAGATCACCAAAATCGGATCGCAGCGCTGGGCCGAACTGGCCGGAGTCTCCGAAGCCGACCGCGCCGCCAAGTATCCCTCCCTGGAAGAGGCGATGCCCACGGTCTATCAGGAACTTTTCGCCACCCAGAAAAAACTGGAAAACCACGCCAAAGACATGCAGGACATCGAGTTCACCATCCAGGAAGGCAAACTCTGGATGCTGCAAACCCGCAACGGCAAACGCACCGGCTTCGCCATGGTGAAAGTGGCCATGGACCTGGTGCGAGAGGGCATGATCGACGACAAGACCGCCCTGCTGCGCATGGAACCCAACAAACTGGACGAACTGCTGCATCCCGTGTTCTCCAAAGCCGGCCTGGCCGGCGCGACCGAGATCGCCAAAGGCCTGCCCGCCTCTCCGGGAGCCGCCACCGGCCAGATCGTCTTCTTCGCCGACGACGCCGAAGCCTGGGCCGCCCAGGGCAAGCAGGTGATCCTCTGCCGCCTGGAAACCTCTCCGGAAGACCTGCGCGGCATGAACGTCGCCAAAGGCATCCTCACCGCCCGCGGAGGCATGACCTCCCACGCGGCTGTGGTGGCCCGCGGCATGGGCAAATGCTGCGTCTCCGGCGCCGGCGCCCTCAACATCGACAACAAGACCCGCACCATGAGCGTGGGCGGCAAAAGCTTCAAGGAAGGCGACTGGATCTCCCTCAACGGCAGCACCGGGCAGGTTTTGGAAGGCAAGATCGAAACCGTGGACCCGGAACTCAGCGGCGATTTCGCTCAGATCATGGCCCTGGCGGAAAAATACACCAAAATGTACGTGCGCACGAACGCCGACACCCCCAAGGACGCCAGCGTGGCCCGCAATTTCGGCGCCAAGGGCATCGGCCTCTGCCGCACCGAACACATGTTCTTTGAAGGAGACCGCATCAAAGCCATGCGCGAGATGATCCTCGCCGCCAACGAAGCCGGGCGCAGAAAGGCTTTGGACAAACTTCTGCCCATCCAGCGCGCCGATTTTGAAGGCATCTTCACCGCCATGGACGGCTTTCCGGTAACCATCAGGCTGCTGGACCCGCCCCTGCACGAGTTTGTGCCCCACGAGGAGGCGCAGCAGCAGATCATGGCCGACGAACTCGGCCTGCCCCTGCAAACCGTGAAGGACCGCGTGAACTCGCTGCACGAGATGAACCCCATGCTGGGCCACCGCGGCTGCCGCCTGGGCAACACCTATCCCGAGATCACTGAAATGCAGGCCCGGGCGATCATCGAAGCCGCCCTCAGCGTTCAGGCCAAAGGCGTGAAAGTGCTGCCGGAGATCATGGTCCCGCTGATCGGCACCGACGCCGAATTCAAGCTGCAGGAACAGATCATCCGCGCCACCGCGGAGAAGGTCTTCGCGGAAAAGGGCGCCAAAGTGGAATACCTGGTGGGCACGATGATCGAGATCCCGCGCGCCGCCCTGGTCGCGGACAAGATCGCCGTGAACGCCGAATTCTTCAGCTTCGGCACCAACGACCTCACCCAGATGACCTTCGGCTACTCGCGCGACGACGCCGGGGTCTTCCTGCCGGTTTACATCAGCAAAAACCTGCTGAAACACGACCCCTTCCAGATCCTGGACCAGGAAGGCGTGGGCCAGCTGGTGCAGATGGGCACCGAGCGCGGACGCCAGACCAGGCCCGACCTGAAGGTGGGGATCTGCGGCGAACACGGCGGCGAGCCCAGCAGCGTGGAATTCTGCCACCGCGTGGGCATGAGCTACGTGAGCTGCTCACCCTACCGCGTGCCGATCGCCAGGCTGGCCGCGGCCATGGCAGCCATCCGCTAAAGCAATAACACCGTATGAGATACAGCGCCGGAGACTTGGCTCTCCGGCGTTTTTTCATGCCTGTGTTCCGGGTTTGGAGCCCTGCCAGCCAAAAAAGTGGTTGACCGTTTTGGAGAGGATCGATTTTATGGAATTGTGAGGTGAACATGAACGACGAAATTTTTGCAGGACAGGATGTTTCCGACGCCGAGCGGGAAGAGCTGGACGAACGCATCGTGGACCTGGATGATGACAAGCTGAAGTTTTACGAGAAGCTGCGCAAAAAAGCCAGGGACTGGACGAACGAGAAGACGGGCAAAGCCGGCAACAAGCTGGCCGAATACCTTTTTCTGCTGCCGGATTTCTTCATTCTGGTGAGCCGCGTCGCGCTCGACAAACGGGTGCCCACCAAGCGCAAACTGATGCTGGGGGGGATCGTGGCCTACGTGATGCTGCCCCTGGACATCATTCCGGATTTCATTCCCATCCTGGGTTCGGTGGACGACCTGGTGCTGGTGGTGATGGGGCTGAACATGCTGCTCAACGAAGTTGACCAGAAAGTGCTGGAAGACAACTGGAGCGGCGAGGGCGACGTTTTGCACCTGATGCAGAAGATCACCGCCACGGCCGAGAAATTTTTGGACCAAAAAGTGCTGGCCCGCATCAAGAAGTGGCTCAAGATCAAGTAGGCGCGTGCACAAACTTCTGATCGCCTCCCGGAATCCGGACAAGATCGCCGAGCTCCGCGCGCTGCTGGCCGGAACGGCAATGGAGGTCTTTTCCCTGCTCGATTTTGAGGACCTTCCCGCCACGCTGGAGGACCAGGACACCCTGCGCGGCAACGCGGCCAAGAAAGCCCTGGAAGCGGCGAAGCACACCGGAATGCTCTGCCTGGCCGACGACACGGGCCTGTTCATCGATGCCCTGGACGGCCAGCCCGGGATCTACGCCGCCCGCTTTGCCGGCGAGCATTGCAGCTATAAAGACAACCGGGACAAGGCTTTGCGGATGCTGGAAGGCGTCTCCGACCGCCGCGCGGAGTTTCGCACCTGCGCGGTCCTGGCCGCCCCGGACGGAGTGGTGGCATTCACCGAAGGCATCATGCCGGGTTCCATCTCCACCAGTGAACGCGGCAGCAACGGCTTTGGCTATGACTCCATCTTCATTCCGGAGCCGGGAGAACGCAGCTACGCCGAGATGACCGACACCGAAAAGAACGCGCATTCCCACCGGGCCAAGGCTTTGGAAGCCATGCTGCCCATCCTGAAAGATATCATGGAATCAGATAAGGAGGTTAACATGATCGAACCCCAGGTATTCCGCCAATACGACATTCGCGGCATAGTTGACGAAGAACTGAACGAAGAATCATACTACTTGATAGGCAAAGGTTTTGGCAGCTATCTGCGCCAGCAAGGCCTGAAAACGATAGCCCTGGGCGGCGACGCCCGGCTTACCACCCCGAAAATGATGCAGGCCTTTGTGAAAGGGGCTTTGGAGACGGGCTGCGACATCACCGACATCGGCATAGTGGCCACTCCCGTGCTCTACTACGCCATTTGGAAGCTGAAAACCGACGCCGGCGCCATGGTCACCGCCAGCCACAATCCCTCCCAGTACAATGGCTGCAAACTTAATCTGGGACTGGGTTCCGTTTACGCGGAAGAGCTGCAGAAGGTGCTGAAGATCATCCAAGCCGGCGATTTTGCCAGCGGCGCGGGCAGATATGCCAAAGACGACTCGGTGAACGCTGATTACATCGACTACATCACCGCCAACATCCATCTGGAGCGGCCGGTGAAGGTGGCGATCGACGGCGGCAATGGCATGGGCGGGCCCTATCTGCCGGAGATCCTTTCCCGGCTGGGCTGCGAACTCATCGAAATGTATTGCGAGCCAGACGGCACTTTCCCGAACCACCATCCGGACCCCACCGTGGCCAAGAACATGGTGGACCTCGCCCGGGCCGTGGTGGAAGCGGAATACGAACTGGGCATAGGCCTGGACGGTGACGCGGACCGCATCGGCGTGGTGGATGAAAAGGGCAAAATGCTCTTCGGTGACCAGATCCTGAACATCCTGGCCCGCGACTATCTGAAGACAAACCAGGGCAAGACCATCATCGCCGACGTGAAATGCTCCAAAAACCTCTACGACGACATCCGCAAGCATGGAGGCGTGCCCATGATGTATAAAACCGGCCACGCCAACATCAAGATGAAGATGAAGGAAATCGGGGTGGATTTCGCCGGCGAGATGAGTGGCCACGTGTTTCTGGGTGACCGCTATCTGGGCTTCGATGACGCCATCTACGTAAGCTGCCGCCTGATCGAGATTGTTTCCCAAACCGACGCCCCCGTAAGCACTTACCTGGCCGACCAGCCAAAGATGTACAACACCCCGGAACTGCATCTGAAATGCGCCGACGAGCGGAAATTCGAGGTGGTGGCCAGGGTCTGCGAGGAATTCAAGGCCGAGGGATACGACGTGAACGACATCGACGGCGCCCGCATCACCTTCAGCGATGGCTGGGGACTGGTTCGCGCCTCAAACACCACCCCGGTGCTGGTAACCCGCTTCGAGGCGGAATCCGAAGCCCGCATGCACGAGATCCAGGCCTTGATCGAAGGAAAGATCAACAAGTATCTCTGAGCCTGCTCCAAAGCTCTGAAAACCCGGCGCCAAGCGGTTCCGGGTTTTCTCTTGCCTTTTGTTGCCAGGTTCGGGCCGGGGGCAGGCCGGCAGGGGAAAAAGAGAGCCTGAAAGATAATGCTTTACAAAATATACGCCCGGGTATAGCAGGCGTGCAGATGAAAATTTTTAAGGGAAACACCCTTGACTGGCAGTACCAAGTACAGACAAAGGACTAGCAGGATGAAGACAGCAAAGTTCAGGGCGAGGCTGAAGAAGATCAATCTGAGAAAGTTGATCAGCTTTCATCTGATCGCCTGGTTGGGCACGCTGGTGAACCTCGCTGTTCTGTGGCTAACCCACGGCGTCCTGAAGATGCCCCTGCTGATCGCCGGCGCTGTGGCGATCGAAGTGGCCATCATCCACAATTTCACGGGACACTACTTCATCACCTGGAAAGACCGCACCAAGCGCTCTCCCGGCAATTATTTCAACTTGCTGCTGCGCTACAACATCGTGACCGCGTCCATAGATTTTGTGGTAAACCTGGGCATCTTGTGGCTGCTGAACCACTTTCTGGGCGTCCACTACATGGCCGCGAGCGTGGCGGGACAGATCCTGGGACCGCTCTTCAAGCTGCTGGCAAACGAATATCTGGTATTCCCCAAACGAAAGCAAAAACAGACCTCCGTGCCTGCTGACAAGGAGATCAGGGAGAAAGCATGAACGAGACAAACGCGGAAAGGGTGATCGACACCCTCACCGGACCCTGGGAAAGAAAGATCTTGCGCAAGCTGGCTGCAGCCCTGCCGGAGAAGGTGGTTCCGGACCATCTCACGGCACTGGCATTTCTGGCCACGCTGCTCAGCGCGGCGGCCTATCTGCTGAGCGCGCACTCGCGCTGGTGGCTGTTTCTGGCCAGTTTCGGCTTCGTGCTGAACTGGTTTGGCGACAGCCTGGACGGCACCCTGGCCCGGGTGAGGCATATCGAGCGAGAGCGCTATGGCTACTTTGTGGACCATATGGCCGACGCCCTGACCACGGTGATAGTCTGCCTGGCTTTTGGCATGTCGCCCCTCATGCGGTTCGACATCGCGATGATGCTGGCCATCGGCTATCTGCTGATGAATGTCTTTGTGCACGTATCCGCCTACACTCACGGGGAGTTCCGCATCTCCTACATGAAGTTCGGACCCACCGAGATCAGGCTGGCCATCATCCTCTTCAACACGGTCATGGTTTTCTGGGACGGCCGGGTGATGCGATACCGGGGCGATGATCTGACCATCATGGATTTGGGCGGCCTGTTCTTCAGCCTTGTGTTTCTGATCATATTCGTGGTGAACACCATCAGAACTGCGCGTAAACTGGACAAACTTGACCGGGCGAAAAAGCCGGGCGCGGGCAACGAGGAATGAATCCGGCCAACCGCAGATGTTGGGGCGACAGAGATGCTTACCCACCGCAAAGTCCTTCCAGTCACGCCCTGAGCGCTCGCTTCCATCCCCCTCCCACGTTCCCCGCCTGATCATCGCATCAAACGCGGCTATCATGCGGGAGGCGCGTCCGGGCCCCGGGAAATGGCCTTAATGGCCAAAGGGGCATCGTTTCGGTCCTCTGCGGGGTCCCCGGCCACTTCACCCTCATGCCAACGCATTCCGCTTCTGGGATCTACTTACCCGATTTGCAAAAGATCCCTAAAAAAGGCAGTTGGCCCCGTTTTCGTCTTGTTCAGTTCTGGTTCAATGAACAGGGGATCGGCGCCGGAGGGCGGAGATCAGCTCTGAAAGGGGCTCCAGCGGATAGGTGAGTTGTTCTCCGCTGCTGAGGTCTTTGAGGATGGCGCTTTTCCTGGCCAGTTCGGTCTCGCCGATGATCAGGGCGTGGCGGGCCTGGCTGTTGTCGGCGGCCTTGAGCTGGGCTTTGAAGGAATTCTTGTCGGGATCGTATTCGGCGTAAACACCCGCCTTGCGCAAATCGTTCAGGTAGGGCAGGATGAATTCCTGGGCCGCGGTTCCCATCGGGATCACAAAAACATCCGGGACAGGCGCCTGGCCAAGGGACACTTTTTCCTCTTCCAGGGCCAGCAGGAGTCGTTCGAAGCCTCCGGCGAAACCGATGGCGGGAATGCTCTTGCCGCCGATCTGTTCCAGCAAGCCGTTGTAGCGTCCGCCTCCGGCCAGGGAATTCTGCGCGCCGAGGCCTTCCGACACGATCTCGAAAGCCGTATTGGTGTAATAATCCAGCCCACGCACGATGCGGGGATTGATGGTGAAAGGCACCTGCATCAGTTCCAAATGTCTTTGGGTGGCGGCAAAGTGGATCTGGCAGGGTTCGTCCAGATAATCCAACTGCGACGGCGCGCCCCGGGCTATATCTTTGCAGGCCTTCACCTTGCAGTCAAGCAGCCGGCGTGGTTTCAGGCCGATCCGCAGCTGGCAGTCCGGACAAAGCTCTGCCACGTGGGGCTGGAAATATTCCTGCAGCGCCTTGTCGTAGTCTTTGGCGCAGTTGGCGCAGCCTACGCTGTTCAGTTCCAGACGCAGCTTGGCAAGCCCCAAACCGCTGAGGTAGAGCCAGAGGATGGAGATCACCTCCGCGTCGTAAAAGGGATTGTCGCTGCCGATGAATTCGATGCCGTATTGCTGGAACTGGCGGTAGCGTCCGGCCTGGGGGCGGTCGTAGCGGAACATCGGGCCGATGTAGTAGAGCTTGCGCACGGCGGAGCCGATGTCCAGGCGGTTTTCCAGGTAGGCCCTGGCCACCGGCGCGGTCCCTTCCGGACGCAGCGCGAATTGGCGGCCTTTCTGGTCCGAGAAGCGGTACATTTCCTTTTTAACGACGTCGGAACTCTCTCCGGATGAGCGTTCGAACAGAGCGGCCTGCTCGAAGACAGGCGTGCTGATCTCTTCATAGCCAAAGGCGGCGGCGAGCTCGCGAAAAGCGGAGATAACTTTTTGCCACTTATAGCTTTGCTCAGGCAGGATGTCATAGGTTCCGCGGGGTATCTGGTATTTCATCATCACCTCAAGAAATAGAGCAAATCCTCAGCAGGGGCGGATTCGTCAAGCGGCAAATTCGGATAGCGCACCCCAGTGAGGTACAAACCCTGGGCGGGAGCGGTGGTAACCAGCTTTTGGCGCGGGTTGGCCTCGTCCAGGATGGCCTGCAGCGCGGCGGAGCCCAGGCCGGCGTGGTCCAGGTTGACCAGGGTGCCCACGATGCGGCGCACCATGTTGTGTAAAAACCTGTCCGCCCTGATATCGAAGCGGATGATGCCCCGTTCTTCGGAGACGCGAAGCTGCTGGATATCGCAGACATGATTGGGCACCAAGGGGTTATCGCGGCTGAGGGAGGAAAAGTCGTGGGGGCCCAGCAGCACTTCGGCCAGCCGGGACAAAGTTTCCCTCCCGATGTTGCGGCGGGGCATGAAACCTGTGTGCAGGCGGTTCAGCGGGGTTTGCACCCGGGCCAGCAGATAGGCATAGCTGCGGGCCATGGCCTGATAGCGGGCGTGAAAATCGTCCGCCACCGGCCAGATGCCTGTGATCAATAGGTCCTCGCCCAGTTTGTTGTTCAGAGCCAGCAGAAGTTGGCGTGGACTCATGGTGCCGGGATAATCGAAATGGGCGAAGTGCGCCAAAGCGTGCACTCCGGCATCGGTGCGCCCGGCCCCGGTGACTCCGGGATGGCGCACCCCGATCTGGTGAAAGGCGGAGATGAGATCACCCTGGATGCTGCGTCCGGCGCACTGCACCTGCCAGCCGCGGAAGCCAGCTCCGTCATACATCAAGCGCATCAGATAGCGGGCCATGGGCTCACACCGAGCTTATCAGCACCATCAGGGTCATCAGGCTGAGGCCGATGAGATTGGCCGCGGACCTGTCCGTTTCCTCCACTGGGGCTTGCGACATCCTGGCCAGTTGTGCCTCGATCACAGCGGAATCCCGGTAAACTTTGGACCCGGCAGCGATCATGTTGTCCAGCACCGCGCCAATGCTGCTGTGGCCTTTCAGCTTGTGCCGGTCGAAATGTTTGGCATAGGCCCGGAGATACAGCGTGGTGGCCAGGACAAAGTGCAGCATACGCCTGCCCCACTTGCGTTCGCGCAGCCAGGAGGTGTCCCGCAGCACCAAGCCGAGACGCAAATTTCCGAAGCAAAAGACGCTGGCCTCAATGAAGAAGACGAGCTTCAGGCTGAACAGCAGCAAGTCGGGGAAGGCTGTTTTGAAGAGGGTCCCGAAGATCCAGTAAGCCGCCAGGAAGGGCAGGGTGAGGCGCAGGCCGCGCAGGAACTTGGGGTAGAGGGAAAGATCGAGCAGCATGAACAGCCAGTGGAGTGCCATCAGCATGCCAAGCTGCCGCCAGGAGGCATCCAGCGCGGCGAACAGGGCCAGGACCAGGATCAGCAGACGCAACCAGAGATTTTGCCCGCTGAGGGCGGAAGCCTGGCTGTTACTCTGAGGGGGCATCCGGTTTCAGGAGTTCAGAGCCGCCGTCCTCATCCGGCAGATCTTCCGGCGGTTGCGGCGGGGTTTCTTCATCCGGCGCGGGCTCATCCGGTGTGGGTTCTTCCGGCTTGGGCTCTTCCGGCTTGGGCTCATCCGGGTCGGGTTCCGACGGCAAAGGTTCCGTTCCGGCGCCGCCTTCCCCCGCTTGTTCCGGCTCCTGGAGATCTTCCTGCGGCTTGATCTCCGGCTCTGGTTCCGGCTCGGGTGTGCCGCCTTCAAAGGGTTTCAGTGAATCGGCTGCCGCCGTTGAATCAGCCAGGGCCTGCAGACTGTCCGCCACTGCCAGGGAATCGACCAACTCGTCGAATTTGTGCAGCTTGAACTTGCTGCCATCGTAAAAGCGGGAGGTCACGCTGGCGTACTCGCTGCCGCGTTCGAGCTCGAGCACCTTGTCCAGATAGGGCCTGGCCGCGGTGGTGTCCGGCAGCTCGAAAGTGTGGTACCAGCCCAGGCGGTAATTGGCTTTCAGGCTGATCGGCAGGTAATCCGAGGCGGCAAGTTCGTTCAGGATCACCAGCATGGAATCCGGCGCTGACTCTGCCAGGCCGAAAGCCCTGTCCAGAAGCAGTTCCTGGGCTTCCTCCGCTGGATCGACAAGGCGTACCGTCTCTCCAGCCAGCAGGTCTTCCAGGGCATTGGTGTATTTGTTGTTGGGAAAGCGCGCCAGCATGTCCGCATAAATGGCTTCCATGCGCGGACGGTCGGGGCCGGTCCGGCTGTGGATGTTGGCTTGGGAAAACAGGGCAAGCGGGATCAGTTCCCGGTCGTAGCGCTGCAAGAGCGTATCCAGAGCCTGCAGACGGTCCTGGGCCTGTTTAAGTTCGGTTTCCGCAGAAGTCAGCTGCTGTTGAAGCTGCCGGCGCTGTTCCTCAGGGTCCGGAGCGCTTTCGATGATGTCCAGGCTGTCGGCCACGGTTTCCGGATCTGGTGCCAACTCCGTGATCAAAAGGCTGTCCGCCCCGGCCTCCAGATCCCTGATGATCTCAGTTTCGGCCAGGTCCAGGCTGTCCGCCACGGTGTCCGGATCAGGATCGAGTTGAGGTAATGAAAGGCTGTCCGCCCCGGCCTCCACATCCTTGATGATCTCAGTTTCGGCCAGGTTCAGACTGTCCGCCACGGTTTCCAGATCTGGTGCCAGCTCCGTGATCAAAAGGCTGTCCGCCCCGGCCTCCAGATCCTTGATAATCTCAGTTTCAGCCAGGTTCAGGCTGTCCGCCCCGGCCTCCAGATCCTTGATGATCTCAGTTTCAGCCAGGTTCAGGCTGTCAGCCACGGCCAGGGAATCGGCTGCAACCGCCAGGCTGTCGGCGATCACCACCGTGCTGTCCGGCATCACCGGTTCCGGCAAGGCGGCCAGGGCCACGCTCAGCGAGTCCACCCGTCCCTGTTTGGGGGCCAGTTCCACCGCCACGCTATCCCGCAGGGTCACCAGGCTGTCACGCGAATCGATGATCCGCTGATACATCAGCAGCGCGGAATCCGGCAGGGAAAACACGTTGAAGTAGTTTTCCGCCGCGGAGATATGGTAATCCACAAATTGCTGCAGGTTGACAGTGGGATCGAAGCTGACCCTGGCCTTCAGTTGATTGACCGCGGTGGCTTTTTGCTGGCCGGGTTCGGCAAGTTCCGAGTTCGCAAATTCCGTGCGCACTTTATTGTAAGCTGTGCCGGCTTTTTCCAGATCCATGGCCTGGTAGAAAAAATGTTCGCCCAAACGGTATTGCGCCTCGGCCGAGCTCAGCGTGCGGGGATAAACCTTGCTGATGTCCTCGATCTCGGCAAGGCCTTGCTCCGCATCACCGCGAGCCAGCATCAGCCTGGCTTGCAGCACCCTGGCCTGGGAGATCTTTTCCGGACGGAGTTCGTCTTTGAGCAATTTCTGCAGGGTTTTGCGGCTTTGCTCGTGATCGCCCAGCAGAAACTGGTTCAAAGCCACATAGTAGCGAGCGTCCAGCTTCATTGCCTGGGGGATGCGGCCGTCTTTGGCTATCTTCTGAAACTCCTCCAGCGCGGCCTGGTAGTCCTGCTGGATGAAGTAGTTCTGCCCGTAAATGAAGAAAGCTTCGCGGTATTCGCTGGACTTGGGATAGTCTGTGATGATCCTTCCCAGCCAATACTGGGCCTGCAGGTAATCCTTGTCGGCAATGTTGAATTCCGCCAGGGTGAGCAGGGCGCGGGGATGCAGTTTTTTGTGCTGGGGATCCAGAATGAATTCCTGCAGCACCTTCACCGCTTCTTCCTTGCGGTTGATGTCGCGCAGCACCCGGGCCAGGTAGATGTGCGCCTCGCCGAAGAAGGGGCTGTCCGGCCAGCCCTTGATCAGGGATTCGAACTGGTCCTTGGCCTGGAAAGCGCTGTTGCCTTTGTAGTAAAGGGCTCTGGCCATCAGGAAGAGCGCGTCGTCGCTGCGGCTGTCCCGGGTTTCGTTGCTGAGAATGATGCCGCATTTCTGGATTGTCTTGGTGTACTCCTCCACGGCCTGGTTGTTGGGCCGGCCATTGGCGTTCAGGGGCCTGGCCTGCGCGGCGGCGAAATACTTGCGCGCGTTGTACAGCGTGTTCACCTGGATGCAGGAGGCCAGAGCAAAGGCCAGTAAAAACAGCGGAACTATTTTTCTCATGGTCACAGCCGGGCGTGGTGGCAAATATTTGTCAATACAAATCTACGCCCGCGGCGGCCAGGGCGCTGAAAATGGCTCCGGAGGACAAGAGCGCGATCGCGGCGTTCACGTCTGGATACGAGATCCGGTCTTCTTCCAGCCGGGGGACGCTCTGGCGCAGCAGCGCCTTCACCCGCTCCAAACCCGGCGAGCTGGGAATGCCCCGCAGGTCCAGGGCCTGGCAGGAAATCATCAGCTCCATGGCCAGCACAGCGCGAACATTTTCCACCACCTGCACCAGTTTGTTCGCGGATATGGAGCCCATGGAAACGTGATCTTCCTGGTTGGCGGAGGTGGGAATATTGTCAACGCAGGCGGGATGGGCCAAAACCTTGTTTTCAGAAACCAGCGAGGCGGCGGTGAGCTGCACGATCATGTAGCCGGAATCGATACCCGGACGCTTGGCCAGAAAAGGATTCAAACCGCGGTTGAGGGCGGGATTGAGCATTTGCTCCACGCGCCGTTCCGCGATGGAGGCCAGTTCCGCGATGGCGATGGCCAGTGTATCCAGTGCCAGGGCAAGGGGTTGGCCGTGAAAATTGCCTCCCGAGATCACCTTCTCTTCTTCGGGAAAGATCAGCGGATTGTCCGTGGCGGAATTTATCTCAACCTCCAGAACCCCGCGCGCGTAGGCCAGAGCGTCGCGCGTGGCGCCATGGACCTGCGGTGTGCAGCGCAGGCTGTAGGCGTCCTGAACGTTGCCGCAGTTCGCGTGCGAGGCGCGCAGAGGACTGTCGGCCAGCAGCTTGCGCAGATTGGCCGCGCTGGCTGCCTGGCCGGGATGGGGACGCAAGGCGTGGATCAGCGGATCGAAAGCCCGCGGCGTGCCCTGCAGCGCGTCGATGCTGGCGGCGGCGCTGAGATCGGCGTATCTGCACAGCCGTTCGGCCTCCAGCAGGTTCAAAACGCCCAAAGCCGCCATCACCTGGGTGCCGTTGTTCAGCGCCAGGCCTTCTTTGGCAGCCAGGGCTACCGGTTCCAAGCCCGCTCTGAGCATGGCTTCCGCGCCGCTCAGGAGCTCGCCCTGGAATTCCGCCTCGCCTTCGCCGATCAGCGGCAAGGCCAGATGCGAAAGAGGTGAAAGGTCGCCGCTGGCGCCCACTGATCCACGCATCGGGATCACCGGATGCACTCCCCGGTTCAGCATCCCCACCAGGGTTTGCAGGGTTTGCACGCGGATGCCGGAATGCCCTTTGGCCAAAACGTTCACCCGCAGCAGCATGATGGCGCGAACCTGGGCCGTGCTGTAGGCGGGGCCAACGCTGGTGGCGTGGCTGCGGATCAGGTTCAACTGCAGTTCCGCGATGTGTTCCGGCGGGATGGTGACCGTGCTGAATTTGCCGAAACCGGTGGTGAGACCGTACACCACGTCGCCGCGAGCGATCACCGTGTCCACGTAATCGCGGCATTTACTCACCTTGGCCAAACAGGCCTCGGTTAGCGCTATGGGTGAGCGCTGTACAGCTATTTCCTCCACCTGCTCCAGGCTCAGGCTGTTTCCGTCGATGGCTATTGTCTGCATGGGGGTCCTCACTGGCGGCTGGCGGGGCTTGTTTTCAAAGGCGTTCCGCGAGCCAAGATTTGCTCAAGTTTTTTTCCCGCCCCTTTTTTGTCAAACCCCTTGTCCGCGGAATCGTTCCACGGTGGATCAGAGCTGGCAGATCTGCCTGCTTGGAAGCGCAGTTTTTGGTTGACAGATCTTTGAGAGTGATACAATTGAAAAAAACTGCAAGGAGCAGCCATGAAAGCGTCATCTAATGAGGCTTCATTCCTCGGAAACGTTGTCCGCCGGGGTGCCCTCGTATTCCTTTTTCTGATCTGCGCGGCCCCGGTCTGCGCCCAAACCGATTATCTGGTGGTGGATGTGGACGATCTTTTCGGACTCTGGTACAGCGAAAGCGACTGGGGCGATTTTGATAACGACGGAGACCTGGACCTGCTGATGGCTGGTTACGGACCCACCTCCGGCCAAGGTTACCACAAATTTTACCGCAACGACGGCAATTCCGCCTTCGCTCTGCTGGATCTGGGCATCACGGGCACAGGCAACGGCAGCGTGGCTTTTGCCGATCTGGACGGAGACAACGACCTGGACGCCTTTGTCTGCGGCCAGTCTGCCACGGGTGTGGATTTCAGCGGCATCTACATTAACGAGGCGGCAAGCTTCATCCTCTCCGACGCGGTCATTCCGCACCGGATCTCCAGTTCGGTCCGCTTCGGGGATTACGATTGCGATGGCGATCTGGACATCCTCCTGACCGGCGGAACGGTTGACGATACCTCCACCAGCTTCATCCACATCTTCCGCAATGACGGTGATTTCAATTTCAGCCAGGTGGATGTGAACGCCCCGGGGATCAGATATGGCAATGCCGATTTCGGAGATTACAACAACGACGGCTGGCTGGACATCGCCCTCACCGGAAGCGCGGGAACCAGCAATTACATCTCCAAGATCCTGGCCGGTAACAGCGAAGGAACTTTCTCCGAAACCGGGGCAACCCTTCCCGGCCTGCGCTACAGCCGCATATCATGGTACGATTTCGATTGCGACGGCGATCTGGACCTCCTGCTCAGCGGTTCCTACAGCAATTCCGAACCCAGCGTGTTCAAACTCTTTCGCAATGACGGGGATGACGTCTTCACCGACGTCCCCCAGCCAAACGTGATCGGCGAAAGGCAGGGTGATGTGGCTTGGGGAGACATCAACAACGACGGCTATCCGGATCTGATCGTGAATGGCCTGATCACCACCACCACCTACGTGGAAAAACTCTATCTCTACAACCCCCAAAACGGCCTCTATGAAGACGCCCAGACCCTCACTTACCTCAAATACGCGGCCATTTCCCTGGGGGATTATGATAACGACGGCAAGCTGGACATGAGCGTAAGTGGCCACTATGCGTCCGGTAATTATTGGAACAAACTCTATCAGAACATCAATCCCGCGGCCAACACAGCGCCGCAACCTCCGCTGGCCTTGGGCAGCGAGGTCACGGGCAGCGACGTTCTGCTAAGCTGGGGCTCGGGCACAGACGGCGAAACCCCCTCTGCCGGGCTTTCCTACAACCTGAGAGTGGGTACCCTGCCCGGCGTCTGCGACGTCGTCAGTCCCCATGCCGACCTGGCAAGCGGCTGGCGCAAAGTGGCCCGGCCTGGAAACGCCGGACAGCGCCACGATTATTCCTTGCGAAACCTGCCCGATGGCACCTATTACTGGAGCGTGCAGGCCATCGACAACTGCTTCGCGGGATCTGGCTTCGCCCCCGAACAGACTTTCACCATCGGCGCCGTGCCCGTTCAGGAAAACCTGCTGCCCGCCCTTCCCCGGGTGTCCAACCATCCCAATCCCTTCAACCCCACCACCCGGATCAGCTTTACCCTGATGTCAGCCGGAAAGGTGGAAGTGTCTGTCTTCAACTCGCGCGGGCAAAAAGTGGCGATCCTGGCCGACGCGTGCCTTCCCGCCGGCGATCACAGCCTGTCCTGGAACGGAACCGGCCTGAACGGAGCCATCCTCCCTTCCGGGGTTTACGATCTTCGCGTCCGCCATGGCGCGGCCACACTGCATCACAGGATGGCGCTGATCAAATAGAGGCTGGAACAGGACTAACAGCTCGGCAGAAACCGCCGAAAGTCATTTCAGGACGGGTTCGGACCCATACCGGAAACGGGACGGGTTTTCCCTGATGAACCGCTCCACCGGCTTCCCCAACCAAGATCCGCCGCCGGCCCTGAAGTGGAAAAAAGCCGCCACAGCCACCAGCAACGCGCCCGCGAGGTCCATGGCCAGGTCGGCCATCGTGTTCTCCAAAGCGCGCTGCCAGTTATAGATCCCGCTCATGTCCGTGCTGGCGCGGCCTTTGAGCAGATTGAGGCCCAGCAGCTTGTCCACCCCGAACTCGAACAGCTCCCAAACCACCCCGAACGACAGGGTGAACCAGACCATGGCCAGAGCTGTGAGCGCAGGCCCCAGCCGCATGTGGATCTTACTGTCCCGGCTGAGGATGTGGAGCAGCAGCAAACCGGCGTAGGTGAGCAGCATGGCCGAGCCGGTGTGGATCAATTCGTCCCACCAGGCAAAGCGGTAAAAGAAATTGTGCAGCTCGCCCAGATACATCGAGGCTCCGATGAACAGCAGCCAGATCACCTTGAAAGGCTGGGGCAACGATATTTTGAAAATCTTCCCCAAGAGCGGGAACAGCAGGAACAGGACCACGGTCAAAACCGCGGAAAGCACCCGCACCATGTTTCCCTGCAGATAATAGCTCACGCCCGCCCAAACGCTGAGCAGGACAAGCAGCCAGCGGGCGATCAATTCGATCCTGGCTCCGGTGGTCTTATTTTCAGGCATTGCGTCAGTCCTTACGTGATTCTTGATCAGCGGACCTTTTCCCGTAATGCCGATCGTGTCAACAAAAAACTCGCGGCCTCCCCACCCTTTCCCCTGCCCTGTTTTTTCACTTGACAAATAATTACGTTCCATTTAAAAACGGATTATGAAGTGGAGCGCCTCTCAGCCGCGTCCAGGCAGGCCATATTCCGGGCCACCCGCCGGGATGTGAAGCTCTACGCCGCAAGAGGACTTGCGGCCATCACCGGCGCTCCCCAAGGCTGACAGAGCGGAAAAGTCCATTGGCAAAGGAGGTTTACGCCATGGAAACTTCACGAGACCTCTTGGCTTTCAAGTTGAATTTCCGGAGGTCTGTTGATGTTTGTCAACAGCTCCGGCCTCCCCCCTTCAAATCCTCATGGTAAGGAGTTCAGCATGAAAAAACTTCTCATCCTCACTCTGCTTCTCGCATCACTGGGAAGTGCGCATGGACTCGTCGGCTTCGGGGAGTCCAACATCTTCACCATCATCGTGCCGACCCTGCCGGTGGAGCTGTCGTCCTTTACTGCCGCGGTTACAGTCCAGAACTTTGTTTCAGTGAACTGGACCAGTCAGACGGAGACTGGCCTGGTCGGCTACCGCATTTATCGGGCTCAAGCGGCGGAATTGGCCGGAGCCCAGCTTCTCACTCCTGTCTGCATCCCGGCTACCAACAGCTCCCAACCGCACAGCTACAGCCATGTGGACCAGGAAGTGGAGCTGGGCCGCACCTATCATTACTGGTTGGAAAGCGCCGATTACTGCGGCAGCAACTTTTACGGCCCCGCCAGCGTAACCGTGGAACCGGCCTCCGCCCCACCCCTGCCCGAGGTCACCCTGATGCGTGATCCCTGGCCCAACCCCTTCAGAGCCTGCGCCAACCTCGAGATCGAGGTGAAGGCCGACGAAACCGCCGTCCTCGGCATCTACAACCTGGCCGGGCAATTGGTGAGCACCGAGAGCTTCAGCCCCGGCTATCACAAACTGGCCTGGGACGGCCGGGACAGCCGCGGACGCCCCTGCTCCAGCGGCATCTATCTGCTCCGCCTCGTTTCCCCCAGCCGTGTTTGCAGCAATAAACTGGTGCTGCTGAAATAGGGAGGCAGCCATGAACAAGACAATCCTGACCCTCGCGGCCCTGCTATCCGTCCTGTGCCTGTTCGCGGGCGCTCCGGAAGTGACCGCCGTGACCGCCTCCCAGCAGGAAAACCTGGTGGTGATCGACTACTACCTCGCCCATCCCGACGAATTGTTGTGTAACGTCTCGGTGGAAATATCGGACGACGGTGGCCTCAGCTACGGCATCGTTCCCAGCCCTGGTTCCCTGAGCGGGGATATCGGCATCCTCGAAGCCACCGTACAGGGCGCTCCCCGCCAGATCGTCTGGGATTACAGCCAGGACGGCATCCCCTCTGGCACCAACTACCGTGCCAAGGTGGTCGCCGACGATAACATCCCCGTCATCGTATCTCCCCTCACCCATGTCCTCACAGCCGCCGATCTGCCCTTCATAGTGCATATGGACGAGATGAACCTGGTGCTTCTCAACTCAGCCCCGGCTCAATACTACACCCCCGGCAACATCCTTGTAATGGCTCCCTGCCCCCAGATCCCCTCCGGCCTGATACGCAAGGTCGTCAGCTTCTATTTCTCGGGCAACCTGGTTTACCTCGAAACGGTAACTGCCACGCTGGAAGAGGCCTTCGATCAGGTCCAGCTGAGCTTCAGCGGGGACCTGAAAGCCTCGGACATGGTTTCCTTCGGCCCCTTGGTGGACGGAGTCACTTATGTTCCGGATGGCAAGGACCTCAGCCATACATTCGACCTGAGTTTCGAGATGACCACGGATGAAGGGGTCAAACTCGCTGTCACCGGGGAAGTTAAAATTACCCTGGGCTACGACATGAGCATCACCGTGAGCGGACCCTTTTGGGACACGAAACTGAGTTACCTGAAAGCCGGTGGACATGGATCTGTGAATGCCACCATTGGACTGGAGATCGGCGGTGAACTCTCGGTGGACAAAAAGGTCGAACTCGGCGTGATAAATTTCGCGCCCATAACCGTCTGGGCGGGTCCCGTGCCAATCGTTTTGCTCCCCTCCGTGACTTTGGCCCTGGAGCTTGAAGCCGGCGTGGGAGCCTCTGTCACAACCTCGGTGACCGATATCGTAACTTTTTCCGCCGGGATCAAATACGATGAGGACGCTTCGGCCCAATGGTCACCCTATGGAGACGCCGCCAATAGCTTCAGCTTCAATCCGCCTTCGCTCTCCACGAGTTTGAACGCCTCCGTCGCCGCGGGGCCGCAACTGGAGCTCAAGCTCTACGGCATTGCCGGTCCGTTTATATATACCCCCCTCTACGTTGAACTGGAAGCCGATGTCTTTGCCACTCCCTGGTGGACCTTGAAGGCCGGCTTCAAAGCCGATGCCGGGGTGGAGGTTGAAGTGTTGGGCGTCGGATTGGAATGGGGAGTCACCGTTTTCGACTACCCCATTACTCTGGCCTCGGCCACCACCGACCAGGTCGCCCAGCCTTCTTTCAGCCCGGGCGGAGCAAACTATGCCGCCGCCCAGAACGTTACCATCTCCTGCTCCACCGACGGCGCTTCCATCCGCTACACCACCGACGGCAGCGATCCCAGCACCGCCTCAACCCTCTACTTCGGGCCGGTGAACATCAACTCCGACACCACCCTGAAGGCCAGGGCGTTCAAGAGCCCCTGGAAGCCCAGTGACACAGCCTCGGCCACTTACACGATTTCAACCCCGGCGGTGGCGACCCCGGCGGTCAGCCCCGCTGCCGGAGACTACCTGACATCCGTGGTTGTCTCCATCTCCTGCGCCACCGACGCCGCCAACATCCACTACACCACCGACGGCACCACTCCCACCACTTCCTCACTCCAGTATGTGAACCCCTTCACTCTCACAGAGTCCGCCACCGTCAACGCCAGAGGCTTCAAGGACGGATACAATGCCAGCCTCACCGCCTCCGCCGCATACGCGATCATCGACGTGGAGGAGTATGGGTCCGGAAAGGACGCCAGCATCCACGCGGCCATGCCAAACACCAACGACGGCACCGGAGAGCGCCTCACTGTGAGGAACGGGGTGGGAAATCCGCTCTATCCGCCCCCGGCCGGGTCCTGGCAGATCGACACCCTCATCTGGTTCAGCCTGGCTTCGGTCCCCGCTGGCTCCACCATCGATTCCGCCACCCTGATGCTATACTACTGCGATAACAAGGACAACAACCCGGCAGGCCGGACGCTGTCGCTTTTCAGCGCCAACCTGCCCTGGAACGAAAACACGCTCACCTGGAACAACCAGCCCACCTATCCCGTGGCCACCTCAGTCTCCAGCTCCGTGCCCGCCTCCTGCCCTTCCTGGATGGCCTGGGACGTAACAGCCGACGTCCAGGATTTTGTGGCTGGAACAACCCTCAACTATGGCTGGAAGATCACCGACATCACGCCCTGGAACGACTACAACATCCCCATCACCTATTTCCGTTCCCGGGACTACGTCAATACAACGGAACGTCCCTACCTCGAGGTGCAACTGGCCGGAAAGGCGGAGCCGCTGATCTTCAAGTGAATTGATTTGTCCGGACTGCGGCCCTTTGACTGCAAGGCCTGCCGCTCTGGCAGGCCTTTGCTTTCCAAGGAGTCGTTCCTGAGGCCATCGATCCGGCTGTTTGGAAGCCACCCGCCTGATCCCCGCACCAGAGGCGGGAATCTCCCGGGAGGCAGGCTGGAGGGGCAGTAGAATCAATAAGGGATGAGCCTCGGAAAGCGCTGAAAGTGTGGATAAGGTGAAAATCCCTGCGATCCGGTTGATCGCAGGTAAACAAAGGCTCTCTTTCAAATCAAGTAACTGAGGCAACCCGTTATGAACCATGCCATCTTATCTTGGGTTGCCAAATCCCTGCGCTGACTCTGCACAGCGGCAGAAACTTAACCTGGACACACAACCCCGCCTTGCGCGGGGTGCAGGGCTATAGGCGGGGTGTTTCAACCCCCTTAAAAGCACTCGGGCAAATCCCTGAAAAACCCCTCGCCAGAGGGGAGCATGACTTCGGTTCGTGATTTATCGCGGATCAGAGGTGCGTTGCTAAATCCCAGATCATTATGGCGAAGCGATTAATCGCTCCGCAAATTCCTTCACCCTGCAGGATTTTATCCTTTTGCCTGGTCATCCCTGCCACGGGGGTTGAAACACCCCGCCTATAGTGCTTCACCCCTCTGGCGAGGGGTTTTTCCGGCCATTACCCACTCGGTTTGAAAAAGAGCCAAAGAAAAAAACAAGCTTTGGATTGCTACTTGCGTAAAAAACGCGGATCGCCACACCCAGAGGGGCTTTGGACTTCAGACAGCGAGGGTTGATCCGCAGCCAACAAAACCAGACCCTGTTTGAAGCCCAAGCCGGCCAAGCGATTGCGTTTGTTTCAACTCTATACAGCCGGCTAGGACTCCATAGCTTACAATGCATACGTCATCCCGGACTTGATCCGGGATCCAGCCCCGCAGCCGGAGTGGGGATAGCTTGGTTTCTGGAATGAATCGCCGCAGGGTGTGGCAGTTTTAATAGTTCTAATAATTCACAAGTTCCCCTTATACGGGGGAAACCGATTTTAATGATTCTCCAAATTCACTGATTCTCTCTTTACGGCCCCGCCGGAGGGGGCATTTGCCGGTAATGACAGCACATGGACGGAAGACCATATATTACATATATATACCTATATAACTACTAATACCTACTATATTACTATATATTATATCTATATAGTATATCTATCAGTATCTTATATATCCTGGACCTGGTTCTGGACCGGGGTTTATAAAAAGGGGCCGTATAGGGTGAATTGGTGAATTTGGGGAATCATTAAAATTGAATGATTCGAATAATTCACAAGTTCCCTTTATACGGCCCCGCCGGAGAGGGGTTCTGGGAAAAATGGCACAACCAGGACTTAAACTCCTATATACCATATATATACCTATATAACTACTAATACCTACTATATTACTATATATTATATATAAGTATATATATAACAGAAACTTGGACCCTCTTCACCCCGGTCTTGGATGAGACAAGCCAAAAGCGGCTATATAAGGGGAATTTGTGAATTATTCGGATCATTCAAACCAGCCCTGGTCGATTGGGTTTAGAGGAAGCTTGGAACGGGGAGGGCCGTATAGGGTGAATTGGTGAATTTGGGGAATCATTAAAATTGAATGATTCGAATAATTCACAAGTTCCCTTTATACGGCCCCGCCGGAGGTGAGAATTGTCCAAATAGACAACACCTGGATGTATAGTCATATATAGCATATATATACCTATATAACTATTAATACCTACTATATTAGTATATATTATATCTATATAGTATATATATCAGTATATTACATACCCTTCTCCTGGTCCTGGATGAGTCAAGCCAAAAAGCGGCCGTATAGTGGGAATTTGTGAATTATTCGAATTACTCATTTTCATTTTTGCACCTAAACCAAATCCTCCGAATTGACAACCGCTGTTTTTTCAACGGCGTCATCCCGGAGTCCATTACGTCATCCCGGACTTGATCCGGGATCCAGAAAAAGAACTGGATGCCAGCCCTCCCACCCGGCGAACTCGCTGCGCTCGCTCACGAGGACCCCGGCGTGTCATTCCGGGGAAGCGTACGCCAGCACGCTGGGCCCCGGAATCCAGACGGTCCGGGTAATGCCCTGGGAGGGTGCCGACACAGACGCAGTCTGTATCGGACCCTGCATTGGCCTGAATCTGGGATGGGCTATTCCCGCAAGAGCTGGATTCCGGATCTCCGGCGCTGAAGCACCTGCGTCCGGAATGACGCAAATTTGAGGCAGGGTGGGGGTGTTTAAATACGTGAAGCCGTCCAATCGGTAATCCGCATTAAAAGTGAATGCCTGGAAGCGTGAATGGAGCCGCAAACGTCCCCGTTTGCGAAGCCTCGGAGCAGCTTGTCTTTGGGTTCTGAAAGACCTTCCGGATCTTGGCAGACGGGGACGTCTGCCACTCCTGTTTAGCCCGGAATGACAGCATCAAACCCAAGCCGGGGATGCAAAAAGGCGGGAATGGATCCCGCCTTGGTTTGATCGTTTATTGAAAGCCGCGTCAGTGGGCTTCGTGCTTATGGGTTACCTGTTCGAGCACCTGGCCGCTGTTGACGGAGCGTTTGAAGTAGTAGGTGTGGAGCAGCTTGAGGGCGAGGGGGGAGTTGGGTTCGCCGAGGAAGCGCTCGTAAACCTTGAGAACTTCAGGATTCCGGTGGGACTGGCGCACGGGCAGATTGCGGTCTTCCTCGTAGAGGGAGAGGCCTCTGCGGGCGCGGGAAGCGATATCGTTGCCGTAGGGCTGTCCGCCGCCGCCGACGCAACCGCCGGGGCAGGCCATGATCTCGATGAAGTGCCAGGGCGATTCGCCTTTGGTGGCCAGGCCTTCGCGCACCTGGTCCATCACCTTGCGGGCGTTGGAAAGCCCGTGGGCGACGGCCACGCGAACCTCGCCGAAGCCGGGAACGTCGATCGCGGCTTCCTTCACGCCTTCCAGACCGCGGACACCGGTGATCTCGACGTTGGCGAGGTCGGTTTTGGTGACCAGGTAGTAGGCGGAGCGGATCGCTGCTTCCATCACGCCGCCGGTGGCGCCAAAGATGGTGCCGGCCCCGGAATAGAAGCTCATGCCCTCATCCGGTTCCTCTTCCGGCAGATTGGCGAAATCGATGCCCGCTTCCTTGATCATGCGGATCAGTTCGCGGGTGGTGAGCACATAGTCCGTGTCCTGGAAGCCGGAATCACGCAGTTCGGGGCGCCGGGCCTCGAATTTCTTCGCGGTGCAGGGCATCACGGCCACGGAGACGATCTTGGCGGGATCGATGTTGTGTTCCTGGGCGTAGTAGGTCTTGGACAGCACGCCGAACATGCTCATGGGGGATTTGGCGGTGGAAACGCAGTCCGCGAGGTCGGGATAGTAAGTTTCCATGAATTTGATCCAGCCCGGGGAGCAGGAGGTGATCAGGGGGCGCTTTTCGCCGGCAACCAGCTTGGCCACGCATTCGGTGCCTTCCTCCATGATGGTGAGGTCGGCGGTGAAGTTTGTGTCCATCACGCTGTCGAAGCCGATCTTGCGCAGGGCGGCATACATTTTCTTGGGGGTCACGGAGCCGAGCGGCAGGCCGAAATCCTCACCCAGGGAAACGCGGACGGAGGGAGCTTCCTGCACGATCACGTGTTTGTCGGGGTCGAGGATGGCTTCCCAGACCTCGTCGATCTCGCCGCGTTCGCGCAGAGCGCCGGTGGGGCAGTAAACCGTGCATTGGCCGCAGTTCACGCAGGGGCTGTTGGCCATGCCGAGCCCGAAGGCGGTGTCGATGTGGGCATCGATGCCGCGGTCGGAGAAGGTGAGGGCGTAAACGGTCTGAACTTCGTTGCAAACGTTGATGCAGCGTCCGCAGGCGATGCATTTGTTCACGTCGCGGATGATGGACAGGGAGCTGGTGTCGACAGGTTGTTTCACCAGGATGCTGGGCAGGGCTTCGGGGTCCACGCCGAGGTTATTCGCCAGGGTTTGGAGCTCGCATTTGTTGTTGGCCACGCAGGTGGGGCAAACCACGTCGTGGTTGGAAAGGATCATCTCCACCAGGGTTTTGCGGTAGGAACGCAGTTTCCTGGTGTTGGTAACGATCTTCATCCCTTCGGCCACGGGGGTGCAGCAAGCGCGTTTGGGGGCCGGATTTCCGGTGATCTCCACCACGCAGACGCCGCAGTTGGCCGTGGGCGGCAGATCGGGATGGTAACACAGGCTGGGGATATAGATCCCGTGCTGGCGAGCGGCTTCGATGATGGTCATCGTATCCGGAACTTCCAGATGTTGGTCATCGATCCAGATATTTACTGTTTTAGCCATTTCATATCCTCTTTATCTTACTTTTTTGTAATCGCTATGAATTCGTCTTTGAAGTATTCCACCGCGCTCCGGATCACCATCACGGGGGATTGGCCAAGGGCGCAGAAGCTGGTGGCGAGCATGGTTTCGGAGATGGTTACCATGAGGTTCACATCATCCATGGTGCCCTGCCCCTTTTTGATCTTGGTGATCAGCTTGTAGAGCTGCTGGCAGCCGTTGCGGCAGGGGGCGCATTTTCCGCAGGATTCGTGGCGGAAGAAGCGCAGGATCGACCACAGCATGTCCACGATGCTCTGATGCTCGTTCATCACGAGGATGGCGCCCGAGCCGAGGACGGCGGCATACTGCTTGAGGCTGGCGTAGTCCATGTTCACATCCAGCATCCGTTCCGGCAGGAAAACCCCGGCCGCGCCGCCAACCAGGGCGGCCTTGAAGCGGAAGCCTTTTTTCATGCCGCCGGCATAATCGTTGATGATGGTGCGCAGGGTGGTGCCCATGTCCACTTCGCAGAGGCCGGGATGGGCCACATCGCCAAGGATGGTGTAAACCTTGGTGCCGGTGCTGTCCGGGGTGCCGTGGGCCTTGAAGGCCTCGGCCCCTGCTTTGATGATGTAGGGCACGTTGGCCAGGGTTTCCACGTTGTTCACCACGGTGGGGCATTTCCAGAGGCCTTCGACGCCCGGGAAGGGCGGTTTCCAGCGGGGATTGCCGCGGTTGCCTTCCAGGGATTCGATCAGGGCGGTCTCTTCTCCGCAGACGTAGGCCCCGGCGCCGATCTTGATGGCAATGTCGAGGTCAAATCCGCTTTCGAAGATGTTGGTGCCGATGATGCCGTATTCACGGCACTTGTCGATGGCCTTCTGGAGGCGCTCGATGCAGAGCTTGTATTCGCCGCGGATGTAGATCCAGGCCTTGGTGGCGCCCACGGCGCGGGCACAGATCATCACGCCTTCCAGCAGTTGGTGGGGGTCGCCTTCCATGATCAGGCGGTCTTTGAAGGTTCCGGGCTCGCCTTCGTCGGCATTCACCACCACATATTTCTGGGGCGCGTCGATGGGGGCGGTGAAGCTCCATTTCACGCCGGCGGGGAACCCGGCTCCGCCGCGGCCCTGGAGGCCGGACTTTTTCACTTCATTGACGATGTCGATGGGCTGCATCTGGGTGAGGGCTTTTTCCCAGGCCTCATAGCCGCCGGCGCCGATGTATTCGTCTATGCTTTCAGGATCGATGATGCCGGAATTGCGCAGCACGATGCGGTTCTGATAGTTCAGCTTGGGAGTGTACTTTCCGGCGGCGTCCAGCAGCAAACGGGCGACGGGGCGTCCCTTGAGGAAATGTTCCTCCACCAGTTCGGGGATGTCCTCGGCCTTCACGTCCTGGTAGTTGACGTTTTCGGGATAGACGGAGAGGCAGATCCCGCGGCCGAAAAAGCCCAGGGGACCGGTCTCGAGGACATTCACCTCTTCCTGGAGGTTATGTTTGGCCAGTTCAGCGCGGAGGGCAACGACGAAGTTTTCCACCCCGGCCAGCAGGGAGGTTTCGTTTATGCCCACAAGGATGTGGCTGCGATAGAATTTCATTGGTTCCCCCTTCTGATCCTGGCGATGATCTCCTCCACCCGTTCTTCGGTGAGGTCGCCGTAAACGTCGTTGTTGATCATCATCACGGGAGCGTTTCCGCAGACGCCGAGGCAGGCGCAGAGTTCCAGGGTGAAGACGCCGTCTTTGGTGGTTTCGCCGGTTTCCACGCCAAGAAGGATTTGCAGTTTGCGGAGGATGTTTTCGCTACCCTTGATGTAGCAGGGCGGGGATTCGCAGAGGCGGATGATGTTGCCGCCGCGGGGTTTGGTGCTGTACATCGTGTAAAAGGTAAGCACGCCGTAGATGTGGTTCGGCGGAAGGTTCAGATACTCCGCCACGGCCTGCACGGCTTCCTCGGAGATGTAGTGCTGGGGATGGGTATCCTGGATCTCGTGCAGGATCTGGATCAGGTTGTCTTTGTCAGGAGTGTATTTGGCGCAAATTTCTTTGTACATGGGTACTCCTTGTCAGTCTTCTTCGGTTTGAGCGAGGCTGGCAACGTGTTGGATGACCTCGGCGTGCATGCCGGGGATCCTGTCGATGGCCTTCACAGGACAGACGTCCTGGCAGTTTCCGCATTTTATGCAATCCACTTGGTGGATGGTGTATTTTTCCTCGCGTGATCCGCTGATGCAGCTCACAGGGCACTTGCGGGCGCAAAGTGAGCAGCCGATGCAGCGGTCTTTGTCGATATTGAAGTGGAACAGGTCGGTGCAGACCTTGTTGGGGCAGGCTTTGTCGCGGATGTGAGCCTCATACTCGTCGCGGAAATAACGGAGGGTGGAGAGCACCGGGTTGGGCGCCGTCTGGCCGAGGCCGCAGAGAGAGAGTTTGCTGATGGTTTCGCCCAGGCGCAGCAGTTCGTCGATATCGCTTTCCTTGCCCTTTCCGGTGGTGATCCGGTCGAGGATGTTGTACATCTGTTTGAGCCCGATGCGGCAGGGAGGGCATTTTCCGCAGGATTCGTCCACGCAGAATTCCACGAAGAACTTGGCCACGTTGACCATGCACTTCTGGTCGTTCATCACGATCACGCCGCCGGAACCCATCATGGCCCCGCGTTCCTTCAGGCTTTCATAGTCCACCGGAACGTCCAGGTGTTCCTGGGTGAGGCAGCCGCCGGAAGGTCCGCCCAGCTGAACGGCTTTGAACTTGTGGCCGCCGGTCATGCCGCCGCCCACGTCAAAGATGAGTTCACGCAGGGTGATGCCCATCGGCACTTCCACCAGGCCGGTGTTTTTGATGTCGCCGGTGAGGGCGAAGACCTTGGTGCCCTTGCTGGTGGGGGTGCCCATGGAGGCAAACCAGTCCGCGCCTTTAAGGAAGATGGTGGGCAGATTGGCCATGGTTTCCACGTTGTTCACCACGCTGGGTTTATCCCAGAGCCCTTTCACCGCGGGGTAGGGTGGTTTGGGGGAGGGATTTCCGCGTTCGCCTTCCAGGGAATGGATGAGGGCCGTTTCCTCGCCGCAGACGAAAGCTCCGGCGCCGGTGCGCACCTCGGCCTCGAACGAAAAATCCGAGCCGAAGATATGCTCACCCATCAAACCGGCTTCCCGGGCTTGGGCGATGGCTTGCTTGATGCGCTTGATCGCCAGCGGATATTCCGCGCGGATGTAGAAAAAGCCTTGGGAAGCGCCGATGGCATAAGCGCCCAGCATCATCCCTTCCAGGATGCGGTGGGGATCGCCTTCCAGCAGAGAGCGGTCCATGAACGCGCCGGGGTCGCCTTCGTCGCCGTTGCAGATGATGTATTTCTGGTCGGCCTGAACGTCGTGCACCAGTTTCCATTTGATGTGGGTGGGGAAACCGCCGCCGCCGCGGCCGCGCAAACCGGAGGCTTTCACCAATTCGATGGCCTCGAGGGGCGTCATCTGGGTGAGCACCGTGCCCAGGGCTTCATACCCGCCGGTGGCGATGTATTCGTCCATGCTTTCGGGATCGATGTAGCCGCAGTTGGCCAGCGCCACCTTCACCTGTTTCTGGTAGAAGGGCACTTCCTTTTTGGCGGAGATCACCTTCTCTTCGTCCTGCAGCATCAGGCGCTGGACGGGGCGGCCTTTCACGAAATGCTCGGAGACGATCTCCTCCACATCATCCACACTCACGTGTTTGTAAAAGATGCCTTCGGGGTAGATCACCATCACGGGGCCATAGTCGCAGGGACCCATGCAGCCGGTCTCGATCAGGTTGACCTCATTGGCGATGCCTTTTTCGGCCAACACGGCGTGAAACCGTTCCTTGATCTTCAGAGCGCCCGCCGATACGCAGCCGGAGCCGCAGCAGATCAGCAGGTCAATTCTTTTCAGAGACATTACTCAACCTCCAGCTCAGTCGCCAGTTGCCACAACGTAATCGGAGACCACCCTGCCATTGACGATGTGCTCGACGACCACCTTTCTCACCTTGTCCGGATTCATGTTTCCGTAGGTGACTTTGGCTTTGCCATCTTCGATGAGGTCCACCACCGGTTCCATCGAGGAGAGGCCTTTTTCGCCGGTCTGGGTAACCAAAACATCGGTGAGGTTGCGGTTGGAAATCTCTTCCAGAAAGGTCTTCATGACTTCGCGGGCACCCATCGCGATGCCGGATGTTCCCATCCCCACCACGATCTTGACGCGCACGCTGCCGCCACGAAGTTTCATCTCTTCCTGGGCCTTTTCCCGGATTTTTTTGAGGTCTGCAAGTGTTTTCATCAGACATTCTCCATGTTTGTATTTTGTATTCCTTCATTTAATGACTGGTCGATGTATTCGATCACATCGGGGTAGGTGAGCGGGATGTCGCCCAATTCCTCTTTGATGGCGGCCGTTTCGAAGTGGAAAGAGTGTTCCCTGCCCCTGTCGCAATGGATCAGGATGACGTGGAAGTCCACTTCCGGATGGCCGACGATGGCGCCCAGCAGGGTGGCCTTGAGGTTGCCCAGGGGCATGCGGTCGATGTGGTTGAGCTCGAAATCCACGGTGAGCACGGTGCCGAAACCGGGCTGGCTGCTCATCATGAACGAGCCGTTGCTCAGCTCCGCGTTCTGTTTGAACAGCGGTATGCCCAGCCCCACTTTCTTCTCCCGCTCCGCTTTGCTGGTGTAAAACGGGTTCTGCGCCATGGCCAGGGTCTCGCTGTCCATCCCGGAACCGTCGTCCTCCACGATGATCCGGAGCAGGTTCGCGCCCACATCCTTGATCACGCGGATCTTGACGTTCCTGGCCCGGGCCCGGACGCTGTTTTCAATGATGTCCAGCAGATGCAGGGAAATATCTTGCATTACGCTGGCCTATTGATACTTTTTCAGGATCTCGGACATCTTCTCCCTGGTGTCCACCCGGCCGTAGGTTTCTTCGCCGATCACGAAGACCGGCGCCAGCGAACAGGCTCCCACGCAGCGCACCGCGCTTACCGTGAACCGCCCGTCCGGGGTGGTCTCGCCCATTTTCACGCCCAGCTCTTCCTCGATCATCTGGGCCAAACGCGGCGCGCCTTTCACATAGCAGGCCGTGCCCATGCACAGGTTGAGGGTGTACTTGCCCCGGGGGGTCATGGTGAAGAAGTTGTAGAATGTTACCACTCCGTAGATCTTGTTGACGGGGATGTTCATTTCCCGGGCAACGAATTCCTGCACTTCAACGGGCAGGTAGCCGAAGATCTCCTGGGCCTGGCGCAGCACCTCGATGAGGGGGTTGCGCAGCCCCTGGCTGGCTGCGATGACGGCTTTGAGCCGTTCATACAGCAGATTGTCTTGCTGTGTAGCGGGAGTCATTAACTCCTCCTGTTCTCTATTTTTTTTATGCTAAAATCTTTCTGTTTTCAAGGCCCAGCGCGGCTTTTGCAAGCTCTTCCACCCTGGGAGCGGCGGCCCAAACCCGGCTGCAGCCGGAGCCCAGATCGGCCAGATAATGCGCGTCGGAACAGCGCAGCCAGCTTTTGCCGGCCAATTCCGGATGGGCGCCCAGAAACCCCGCCAGGTCCGCTTTGGCGGTGAGGCCAAAGAGCTCAAATTGGGGTTCCGCGGGCAAAAATCCCAGCTGACCGATCAGGCTGTTCACGGACGCGTCCACATGGGCCGGAACGCAGTATCCTCCGTGGCTTCGAGCCACATCAGCAGCGGTGTTCAGGTCCCAGAGGGAGGAGTTCATCAGCGCTCTAAGTTCCATTCCTAAAATGTTCTCATTTTCGTCAATGATAACTTGATCGCCAAAAAATTCCGGGTCGTTGGCGATCGGCAGCAGCGAGGCGTAAAGCTCTTCGCCAAAGGCCTGCGCCGCCCGCGGAGCGTCAAAATAGACCAGCAGATGGATCTCTTCGGCGGTCTGCACTTCCACGCCCCAGGTGAAAGCCAGTCCCTCCCTGGCCGCGACGGCGGCGTAAGCAGGGCAGTTGGCCAGGGAATTGTGGTCCGTGATCGCCATCCAGTCGATCCCGCAGCTTTTAACCCGCGCGACCACCTCCCGGGGCGACATTTCCAAACCCCCGCAGGGTGAAAGCACGGAATGGATGTGCAGGTCCGCCGTGAACCATCGCATGGGCTAGATCAACTGATGCAGCATTCCGTAGAGGATCCCGGCCAGGCTGAAAGTGTCCAGCGGGCTGGAAATCAGGCAGATCCCCTCGCTGGCGGCTTTTTCCACCACCGTTTCGTCCGGGGCGTTGCCTTTGGCAAAAACGATCGCCGGAATTCCGGTGAGGGAAGCCACGGCCACGGTGTTCAGATGCTTCATGATGGTGATCCAGGCCTGGCCTTCGCGGGCCGAGCCCATCACGTCGCTGAGCATGTCGCAAACGTATCCGCCGCTAAGGCTTACCTGGGCGGGGTCGAGCTGGGGAGTGTGGTTGACGCCTTCGACGGCGGCCATGAATTCTGCCAGTGTGATCATCTCAGTATCCTGTGTCATTGCTGTTCTTCTTCCTTGGAATGGCGCTTGAGCAGCACCACGCAATCGTCGATGGTGGCTTTACCCTGCACGATGTCCTCCGCCAGGGCGTAGCAGGTGGGCGAGCCGCAGGCGCTGCAATTCAGGCCGGGCAAAGAGGTTAGGATCTCGTTGATCCGTTTCATCTTGACAATGGCGGCCTTGATGTCTTTGTCCAGTTCCATGATCGGCCGCGGGGCCAGGGGAACCACGTCGAATTCTCCGGCGTGGTAAAGGTTGTCCAGGTCGTGCACGTCGATCTCGCTGTCGGTGCCTTCCTTGATCATCTTTTTGATGCGGCTCATGGCCACAAAGGGATTTTCCACGTTGAAGGAACCGCCCACGCAGCCGTTGGTGCAGCTGCGCAGCACGATGTAGTCGTATTGGTCCAGATAGTGGTCTTCCACCCGGGAAAGGATCTCCATCACGTTTTCCACACCGTTCACGGAAAGGGCCCGGATGTCCTCGCAGTCAACCAGCTCCGCCTGCACGCCGGATAGCGCCCAGGTGAGTCCTTTGGGGTAGGTTTCCAGGTGGGGCGGGTGGTTTTGCAGGTGTTTGATGTGTTCGTGCACCTTGCCATAGATCATGCCGATGGAGAAAGCGCCGTCCTGAAGGTGTTTGTAGGCCCCTTCGGGTTGGTGCACCGCGGTCACATGGGCCGGGCAGGGCACGATCAGGAAGATGCCGATCTCGTCTTCCGCGAAGCCTTTCTCCGCCTTGATCCTGTCGCGCAGATAGCTGGTGAGGATGCTCATCGGCGCTTCCAGATGGAAGAGGTTCGGCAGCAGCGAGGGAAATTTCAGCTGGATCAGCCGCACCACCGTGGGACAGTTGCTGCTCAGGATCGGCCGCTTTTCGCGGTTGGCGCGGATGTAATCGCGGATCATGCCGATCATGAATTCCGTTACCATCGCCTCTTCCTGAACTTCGTCGAAGCCCAGCTCAAAGATGGCCTGTTTGGCCACTTCGTAGGAGACGTCTTCGGTGAATTGGCCAAAGTAGGAGGTGGAAAGCACCGCCACCTTGTACTTGAAATTGTGGATCAGCTCGAGCGGATCGCTGCGCGGGATGATCGCGTGAAATTCACAGGCTTCGATGCATTTGCCGCAGTCCACGCAGCGGTTGGGATCGATGTGGGCCTTGCGGTTCCGGACCCGGATGGCCTCGGTGGGGCAAACCCGCACGCAGGCAGTGCAGCCGGTGCAATTGTCCTCAAGGATCTGGAGGGCGTGATAGTATTTTTTTTCCTGTTTGTCCATCTTACTTGAAAAAGATCAGAAATTCCAAAAATGTGGTGTTGCCCGCTTCCGAATTTATATGCAACGCGTCGGTGTTCTTCTTGATGTTCGGCAATCCCAGCCCGGCCCCGAACCCCAGTTCCCGCACCATGTCGTCCGCGGTGGAAAAGCCCGGGATCATTGCTTGTTCAATGTTTCCGATCCCCGGCCCGTTGTCCTGGAAGATCATGTGGATCAGGTTCGGATGGATGTGGCTGAGCATTGCCCCGCCCAGAGAGTGGGCCGCCACGTTGATCTCGGCTTCGTAGGCCGCCACGGCCACTCGGCGCAGGATCTCGGGATCCACTCCCAGCCGCTTGAGCAGGTTCTTCACATCCGCCGAGCCTTTGCCGGCGCTGTTGAAATCCTTCTCCGGGATCACCGAATCCAGCGTCACGTCGGCCTCGGGAGGCTGTTCAAAATGCTTCCGCACAGCTTCTTCAAAGCCTTCGCGGATATGCCAGTACTCCGCCATGCTCAGATCTTGCAGCTGCGCAGCCCGGCGTTGAAAAGCAGGCCGCTGGAACGGTACATGGTGAGGTTGGTGCAGATGAGGGGCAGGTTTCTTTCCAGGGCCATGGCGGTGATCTCGTCCAGGGGACGTTTGCCGCGCACGAAGATCACCCCCACGATGTCGATCATGTCTGAAAGCCTGATCACCTGATTGTTCGTAAGGCCGGTTAAAAGCAGGGTGGGCTCCTTGGTGCACATCAGTATGTCGCTGATCAGGTCCGAGGCAAAAGCGCAGGGCACCTCCACCTCCAGATCGGCTTCAGGGGTAAGCACCTCGCCGTCCAATAACTGTACGATATCCTTTAATGTCATTCACTGTCACCTGTTTTATATAGTGAGGCCAAACCACAGGAAAGGCCATATCAGTCAAGCAAATAATTGCCCAACGGGTTCAACGTGGCCGGGGAGGAAATCCAGTCAATGGTTCGGAAACCGGCAACGCGCGCAAGCCAAAAAAAATGACTTGACAAATATATGATACATTATATGGTCTGCGTGTATTAATGGACGTCGTCCAGATACAAGACACTGGGTGACTACGCCTTGTTTTATGGAACCCGGATGGGGCAAAGCTCTGTGGCGGGGTTTGCGTATTAGGGGGAGGAACCCATGAAAAATACGCTGGTTGTCGCGGTCCTGCTATTTCTGCTCTGCGCTGGATTGGCCGCGCAGGAGATCACCACCCGGTCCTACGGTTCCCTGAAGCTCGCCACAGTAAATGTTTGGAGCGGCTCAGACTATCAGGGGCTGCTGGCTTTCGGTGAATGGGAAACGGAGGCGGTGAGGGAACAACGTTATCAAAACCTGGTCAACGAGCTGCGCCGGCTGAACCCGGACCTGCTTTTCCTGCAGGAGGTCAACCCCGTACGCGGCTACAGCAGGCGGATGGCCCAAGACCTGGGCCTGGATGAGATCCATCAGGTTTGCATCGGCGGGCTGAAGATCTTTGGGCTCGGCATCCCCAAGGGCTTCCAGGAGGGCAAAGCCATCCTGGCCAAACCAAAGCTGAAACTCAGCAAAACAGACGACTGGAAGCTCTCCGGGGGTCCGGGCATCTACTCCGACAATTTCACCTTCCATCTGGATGAGACCATCTCCGCCCTGGTTGGCCAGATCGTTTACCGGGATAAACCGATCAACCTGGTCTGTGTCCACCTCTCCGCCTATCCGGAGCTCAGCCCCGCGCTGCGGGACGAGCTGGACGCGCTGGCGCTGGCCGATTCGCTGACCACACTGGAGTACTGGGATATTGTGGACAAATGGAACTCCGGACTCCGGCGGCGGGAGCGAGAAGCCCAACTCCTGCTGCAAAAGGTCTCCGGCCTGGAGGACGACGTGCCGCTGATCATGGGCGGCGATTTCAACGCCACGCCCGGCTCCGACGCCATGCTCAGGCTGGCCGCGCTGGGTGAATTCACGGAAACCTCCATGGGCGGCAAGCCTTTCGTGACCTGGGACGCCGCGAACAATCCCAACACTCTGCCCAGCACGCTAAGGCAGGACGCCCGCGGCAACCCCAACACCCATTGGGAAAACTTCAACGCCCTCAACGCCGCCGTCAGCCGCCGCCTCGACTATCTCTTGCTCAGCGATGAGTTTGACCGCCGGGACATCCTAAGCCACCAGCCCTTCCTCAATGAACCCAGGGCTGGATCGCACCCCTCCGACCATTACGGCGTCTTCAGCGAGGTCAGCCTGGACCAAGCTCTGAGGGACGCGCCAGGCTTGTTCGATGCGATCCCCAAACACGACAATGCCCAGATCAGCCTGCTGCCCATCGTGATGTACGACACGGACACCGGCTTCGGCTACGGCGTGAAGTCCTTTTTATGGAATCTGCTCCATGCCAACGAATCCTTTGATCTGATCCTCTTTCAGAGCACAGGTGGAGAACGCTGGTACAAGCTGGAATTTTCCCTGCCGGACCGGGAACTCCGCCAGCGCAAAAAGTACCCGCTGGCCGTGGACCTGAAGATCGACTACGACAAGTGGATCAACAACAACTTCTTTGGAGTCGGCTCCGGATCGAGTTTTGCCAACCGGGAGAAATTCACCAAAGAGCCTTTCGAAGTGCTGCTGAACCTCACCCATCCCTTCAGCCGCTATCTGAACGGTCAGCTCGGATTTCGCTTCAAGCACGTGAGCGCATACAACTACCTCCCCGGAAGGCTCCTGGACCAGTATCTGAACACGCCCGGCTCCCTCCGTGATCCTGAATCCGCCTACCTGAGCAACATCCTCAGCCTGCGCTACGACACCCGCGACAGCTTCAACAATCCCAGCCGCGGCTACGCCCTCCAGTATGACTTTGAAACCAACTGGCCGCAGCACAAACTGATGGAGAGCGTCTCCGCCAAAAGCCTGCAATTCGACTGGGGCGATGAGTTTTACTTTCTCCGCAATTCCCTCAGCGCCCAGTACTACACCGTGCTCTGGTATCCCAAAACCGTTCTGGCGCTGCGTTTGCAGGGCCAACAGCAAAGCGGTGACAACACCCCTTTCCAGGCCATGCTCCCCCTGGGGGGAGGCACCACCCTGCGCGGGACCCCGGCTGAACGCTATCTGGTGAACACCACCCTGGTGGGCAACGCCGAGATCCGCTTTCCCATCTACAAAGCGCTGGGAGGCGTGATCGGCTATGATGCCGGGATCGCGGCTGATTCGCCAGCTGAAGTTGACCTGGGCAAGCTTGCCTCCAATCCCGTGTTTGGCTTGCGGCTGTACCTCTACGGGATCATCGCCCGCCTGGATATCGGCCTGGGCAGGGACGCGATGGGGCTCTATTTCAATTTCGGCCACGCTTTCTGAACCACGGAGTTCCCCGAATCGCGTGGACTCAACTGGATATCCGCTTTGCGGCAGCAT
This sequence comes from Candidatus Cloacimonadota bacterium, assembly GCA_020532085.1. Classification (NCBI taxonomy): domain Bacteria; kingdom Pseudomonadati; phylum Candidatus Cloacimonadota; species Candidatus Cloacimonadota bacterium. Next base: position 153,620 of record JAJBAV010000001.1, read on the forward strand.
TGCCAGGCAGGCCGGAAGCTATTTTTGGGCCTTGGTTTGGCGTGCGCCAAACATTTGTCTTGACAGGTGGCAGGAGCCTGCAACCTTAGCCAAAATCGCCACAGAAGGTACATCCATTGACTAGATCCCACCCAAGAGAACCAAGCTCCAAATCGCAGTCCCCGGCCAAACATGGGCAGGCGGCCGGGATCGGCCTATTGCTGATCCTGCTCCTTCTCCCCCTCTTCGCTTTCGCCCAGGAGACAGGCTCCGCCAACGGCTATCTGCTGCTGCAGTGTGAGTTGCCCGGAGTGAAATACCAGATCAATGGCCGCGAATACGCCGAAGTTCAGTATCTGCCCCTGACCCCGGGTTCCTATCTGGTGCGGGCTTTCGGGGCCAATCCGGTCACAGGCCCGTTTGAGGAGGACCGCCAGGTGGAGGTGAGGCTGGGGGAAACCACCCTCGAGCGCTTCGATTTTCCCCACGGCACCCTGAGCCTGATCAGCAACGAAGCCTACGCCCGCTTCACGATCGACAAGGCGAATCTGGGCCGGGTGGAAAATCTGCCCCTGCCACCCGGAACCTACACCGTTACAGCCGTTCTGCCCAAAGCCGTCACTGGTTTTGGCGATTACCGGATCTCGCGCCCGGTGACCATCCAAGCCGGGATCCACCTCGACCAGCGCATGGATTTCAGCTATGGCACGGTTTCCATCAGTTCTTCGCTGGACGACACCAGGTATCTGATCGACGGCGTGGCCAAGAAGAAGGTGAACAAACTCAAACTCCCCGAAGGTGAACACAGCTACACCGCCTTCCCGCCCGCGCCCTACACCTCGCGATCCGGCAGTTTCAGCATCCGCCCCGGCGAAGATCTGCCCATCGAACTGGAATTTGCCAAAACCCGCCAGATCAGCGACGCCGAAAAACGCCGCGAATACACCTGGCGCTTCGGATTGATGCCCGCCGCGGTGCTGGAGGCGAACCACTACTTCAGCCTCGGGGAAACCGGCCAGCCAGGCTACGCGCCGCTGCGCAACGGACTGTCGATCAGCGGCTTGCGCTTCAAGGCCATCAACCTCTGGCAAAAGGAATTCACCCAACCTTACACCTCGCGCTATCCGGCCTTTATGCTGGGCGCCAGCCTGCTCGACCAAGCCGTCTTCACCTGGGAAAATGATCCCGCGGATTCCCTCCTGTTGTCCGGCATTCTGCTCGACCTCGCCAGCGTCAGCACTGGCTACGCGCATATATCGCCTGCCGGTTTGCTGCACGCGCAGCTTGAACTGATCGGGCATTTTTCCTATCAAAAACCGCTGGTGAGTGAGATCGGCTATTACTCCTTTGTGAACGCCTTCAAGGAGGGCGACGAGCGCAGCTACAGCGTTTGGGACTACCAGTGGGGCGGCGAAACCAGGCTGCAGATCGGCCTCCGCCTGGCCCAGTACAACTATCTGAACCTGCACTTTGGCGCGCGTTATCAACTGCCCTTGGAAGGATACTGGTATTCAAACAACGATATCGCGGCCTGGATGACAGAGGATGGACCGCAGCCATTACCCAGTTCGCCGCCTGGCGCTCCGTCCCGTAACGCGGCTTTCGAGGGATTCAGCTTCTACGCCGGCATCGGCTTGGAAACCAATCTCATCCCCTCCCTGCTGGGCCTGCTGCTGGACAAAGCGGACAAAAGCGGGGCAAGTGACCTAATGGACTGAGTCTTGGCTTCCTTCTCCACTTAACACAGCTAGTTTTGCCAAGATTTGCCAGCCTGTGTGGAAACCCAGTTGGCTCCCAATATCAATACGGTATCAATACGGAATCATTACGGATGAAATCCGTATTGATTCCGTATTGATACCGTATTGATATTGGGAGCCAACTTGGTGACGGACAGTAATGGATTTGCCAATGTATTGATTTTATGTAAGATGGATATCAGCTGCTGAATATTGATCTGCAATATACATTTAACTTATATGTTTATCATGGGGTTGCGAGCTTATCTCTCAGCTGGTCCCAAACACCGCTTGCCTTGGCCAGCTCTTCCCAGCGCGATAGTTGTTCGGAAGTGGCAACGGCAGCAAGCCGCTCCTGTTCGCTTTGGCAGCGGGCGCGGCTCAGTTGCCGGACCAAAGGGGCCAGATCACCGATGGATCCGAGGGTTTGGGCCTCGATCCCGAAATCCAGGACGGCGGCGAAACGCAGGGCGCGCAGCAGGCGCAGAGGGTCTTCCTGAAAGGATTCGCGGGGATCTCGCGTACAGCGGATGAGGCGGTTGTGGAGGTCTTGCCGGCCAAGGGCGCAGGGGTCCAGCACCTCCGCGTCCGAGATCCTCTGATAGAGGGCGTTAATGGTGAAGTCGCGGCGGCGGCAATCGTGGCTGAGAGGGGCGAAGCGCACCCGGGGAAAGCGGTTTCCGGGCCGGTAGCGCTCGCTGCGGGTCATCACGAATTCCAGCGGGACACCTTCCAGAGTGAGTTTGGCAGTGCCGAACGAGTGATGGATCCTGGGCTCCGGCAGATCGAAGGTTTGGGCCAGCCAGCGGGCCAGGGCGATGCCGCCGCGGGGCAGTTCCACGGCGATGTCGGCGTCCAAAACCTGATCGGACCTGCCCAAAAGTTGGTCGCGCACGCAACCGCCGGTGAAGTGGCAGATACCCTCAAATCTGGTCTCCCGGGTGGCCTCAGCCAGCAGCAGCCGCAGTTCTTCCAGCTTCACAGCAGTTCCCCGATCACGGCATTGGAAACGAAGAGCGCTTCTTCAGTAAGGCGCAGCCGCGATCCCTCGAGCGCGAGCAGACCGGAGGCGCTCAGCCGGGCGATCTCAGCCGCTTTGGCGGCGCGCAGGTCGTATCTATAGAGGCTTTGGAGCTCATCCAGGTCCAGGCCCTCCAGCAGCCTTAGCCCCATCATGATGTGGTCGGCGCGGGCCTGTTCCAAAGCGCATTCCTCAGTCTCGTCAGGCAGTTTTCGCGAGTCAACGTTCAAAAAATACTGGTCCAAATCGGCGGGATTGCTGTAGCGCAGAGGCGGCAGCCAGCCGGAGGCGGAAGCGCCCAGAGCCAGCCAGGGCCGGCTTTTCCAGTAAGTGAGGTTATGGCGGGAGGCCTTTCCCGAACGGCAGAAATTGGAGATCTCGTAGTGCTCAAAACCGGCGCCGACAAGGGTTTCGCGCAGGGCATGGTATTGCGCGGCCAGGTTTTCCTCGTCCGGGAGAGGGGATTCAGCTCCGGTGGCCAGGGCGCGGCCCAGAGGGGTGTCCGGATCCGGTGTGAGCAGATAGGCTGAGATGTGATCCGGGCCCATAGCGAGGTAGAGGTCAAGGTTGCGGCGCACCCCCTCCGCGTCCGAGCCGGGCAGTCCGTAGATGAGATCGAGGGAGAGGTTGGCAATGCCGTGATCGCGGCAAAGCCTGATCAGATCAGGTATCCGGGCGGCACGGTGGCGCCGGCCCAGCCAGGCCAGGTCCTTGTCATTCATGCTCTGCAGGCCGATGGAAAGCCGGTTTACAGGCGTTTCGCGCAGATTTCGCAGATAGGTGTCCGTGATTTGGATGGGGTTGATCTCCAGGGTGACCTCCGGGTCCGGAGTCAGCTCAAACTCTTCGCAGAGGGTGTTGATCTGTCCGGCGCTCAGCAGCGAAGGCGTGCCGCCGCCGAAATAGAGGGTCCGCGCCTGTTTCGAAGAGGGTTCGCGCCGCTGCCAGAAACCGATCTCGCGCCGCAGATAACCGAGGTATGACTCCAGGGCGGAGCGGGAAAAGGGACGGCTGAAGAAGCTGCAATAGCCACAGCGGGCCAGGCAAAAGGGGATGTGGAGATAGACCGCCACCCCGCTATTCCCACGGGAAGCGGCTTCTGGCGAGGCATCCAGGCTGGGACACATATTCATCCCGCACCCCGGAAAGCTGGGTTATCCTGAGGTTTTGGGCGCCTGGGGCGTTCTGGCGAAGCGGAACATCCGGTCCCAACGCACGTGGGGCACATCGAAGAGCTTGTTGTATTCGATGCCTTTGGAGAAGAAGATCAGCCAGGGGGTGCCGGTGATGTCCTTACGATCCAAAAATCCCCAATAGCGGCTGTCTTCGCTCAGGTCACGGTTGTCGCCCAGCACGAAATATTTACCCGCGGGCACCTTGATGGGACCGAACCAGTCGCGGTTGTAGAGCTTGCGGGCCGGAATGCCTTTGAGGCTGTCGGCCGGAGCCCGGTAGGGCTCATACCAGTCGTGTTGGGTGATGTAGCCGTCATCCTGGCCCTCGGCATAGCGGTGGGGCATGATCCGGGTGGGCGATTCGGGCGGCGAGGGGATCGGAATATCGTAGCACTCGTAGCCGCGGGTGAATTCTTTGCCGTTGACGTAAACCAGTTTGTCGCGCACTTCCACGATGTCGCCGGGCATGCCGATCACGCGTTTGACCACGTTTTTGCGGGCATAGTAGGTGATGTGGAAAAAGGTCATGGGAAACTTGGCAAAGGTTTGGGATTTATTGAGATAGATGGGATGAAAGAGTTTGATGAAGTTGCCCTGGAAATCCGGATGTTCGGGTGTGCCTTCCTCCAGTTTGGGAAAGCGGAAGGTGACGATGTCCTCGCGTTTGGGATCGGCGAAGAAATATTTCAGCTTGTTGGCCACCAGGTAATCGCCGGTGAGCAGGGTTTTTTCCATCGAGGGCGAGGGGATCATGAAATTCTGGAAAGTGTAGTTGCGGATGATCATGGCCACCACGAAGGCAAAGAGGATGGCCTCGATCCAGTCCTGCAGCCAGGGTTTGCGGCGGCGGTACTTTTTTCCCTCCGGAACGGGCGTGATCGTGTAGGCGGGCTCTTTGTATTCCTGTTTGCGGGCTTTGGCCTTGATAATGTTTCGCTCTTTCATCGTATCCTTCACAATAGCTGATATCCGCCCCAGTTTTGCAGCCGGCCGCTTTTGTCAAGCAGGAAATTGCCGGCCGCCTGTTTTGCCGGCGCGGCGTTTAAAAGGCCAGCATCAGCAGGGCTTCGATGTCCGCGGCGCTGAATTTCACGATCCTGCCCACCCCGCGTGAAAGCAGGATGATGTCGCGTAGCTGGGAAAGCTGGTTTTCGTGGAAGCCAAGGTCGCGCAGGCTGGTGGCGGAGCCCCAGGCTTCGATCTGGTCGCGAAAGCGGCGCAGGGCGCGGGACACGCTGTCGGCTCCGTGCACGTTTTGGGCCCAGTATTCAAAGCGGGCGGGCTGTTTTTCGCTCACATACTCGATCCAGGCGGGAAAGATCACGCCAAGGCCCTCGCCGTGGGCGATACGGGGGTCCAGCACGGAAAAAGCGTGCTCGATGCTGTGGCAGGCCCAATCGCCCCCCTGCAGGCCGGCGCCGCTGATGCCGTTGAGCGCCAGGGTGGCGCTCCAGGCCAGGCTGGAACGGGCCGCGAGGTCGGCAGGGTCCTGTTGCAGCCGGTTGGTGGCGGTGGTGATGGTCTTCAGCAGGGCCGCGTCGATGGCGCGGGTGGTTTGCGCGGGCCCGTCCATGAAAAAGTATTCCAGAATGTGCGCGGTGGCGTCCAGGGCGCCGTTCACCGTCTGGCGCCAGGGCAGGCTTGTCTGCGCGGCTGGATCGATTATGGATACGCGCGGATAGAGCAGCGGCGAGCTGATGCTCCATTTCTTTTTTTCTTCGGTATTGGTGATCACGGCGTTGCCGTTCATCTCGCTGCCGGTGGCGGAAAGGGTGAGCACGGTGAAAACGGGCAGGGCCTTGTTTATTCTTTCCCGGCCGGAAAAGGCGTTCCAGACATCCTGCAGGTGGAAACCCGCCGCGGTGGCTTTGGCGCTGTCGATCACGCTGCCTCCACCCACGGCCAGAATGGCGTCCACCTGTTCGGCTTGGGCCAGGGCGATGAGTTCGCGCACCTTGTCCAAAGTGGGATTGGCCTGCACGCCCCAGGCTTCGGTCCAGTCGATCTGGCTGGCCCGGAGGCTGTCACAAACCTGCTGATGCACTCCGTTGGCACGAATGGAGCCACCGCCGGCAACCAGCAGGCACTTGCGCGCGCCGGCCTCTTTGAGCTCCGGCCCGATCCGCTCTATCATCCCCGCTCCAAAATGGATCCGGGTGGGGTTGTGAAAACTGAAGGAATCCATGTCTGCTCCTTAATCTATTGCACCGTTCCAAATGCTGTTCCGGTTACTGATATACTAAGGGCAAAGCGGTTTCTGGCAAGCTGAAAAGAGCTTCCGCCGGCGACGGGGCGCAGGTGGATCCCTGCCGGGGCGGGATCAGAGTTCCAGAACTTCCTCGTGCATTTTGCCGGGCTGCAGATAGCGCAGCTGGCGAAGTTCCAGTTCGTAAAGGCGGAAATCCGGGTCGGCGGCATCCTTCCAGTAAGCGTAGATGAAGGGCGCGAAATCCGCTATCTCCCGCCTGAGATCGTCCACCCGGAGCAACCTGCCCCGGCCCCGCAAGTAGCCGGAACCGGCTTCCGCAGAGTAATACAGGCAGAATTCCGCGTTGGGGTTGGCGGCGATCTGGGCGCTCTTGTTGTCCGTGGAACCGGTGGCCAGAAAGAGCCGGCGCCCTTTGGCGATCAGGGTCATGGGCCGCAGGCGCGGCTCGTTGCCTGCGCAGGTGGCCAGGTGGACCATCTGCGTGGGTTTCAGGGTGTCGAGGATGCTGATGTTCATGATCTCTCCCAATGTGGGTTAAGCCTGCGCGGCCGCCCGTCGCTGTCAAGCGAATCTTCTTCCGAACATATTGCTTGACATTCGCGGCGGCCGGGGAGAAAAGGTGAAATTGTTGAAATATACTTGCCAGGAGACGCCCGTGCCCCGTATCATCTGCCTCGCCATCCTGCTGCTGAGCCTCAGCGGCCTGGGTTCCGTGATCACGGAAGTGGGCTCTTTGCGTGGATTTCTGTATGGCTCGGAGCCCGCCTGCGGCTACGACAACTGGGTGAGCCACATCTCCGAGGGCCAGGTGTCCGGGCTGAACGTTTACGCGCCCTGGGAAGAGCAGAACAACTCTTTTGGCGATTACCTCATCCCCACCGAGGCTGAGCTGTACCTCTGGGGGCTGGTGGTGGAAGACTTTCTGGCTTTGGATCTGGACAGCGCGCAGGCCAAGATCAGACATTATGGTTTCCGCTATCAGGTGGTGAATTTCCAGGACCTGGACAGCGGCCGCAACCTCTTGATGCTGAGGGAGTTTCTGAACGACGACATCGATACCAACGGCACCGCCGACCCCGCGGATGACGAGATCGGCAGTTTCGACCATGGCTGGGGCCTCTACCTATATGATCCCTGGTCCAGCCGCCCCATCGTGATCACCGCGCCGCATCCCTGCGACGACTACCCCACGCCGGTGTTCTCGCTGGAAGCCTTTTACAAGCTGGACGCGCGCTTCCTGCTGATCGCCGGCGCCGGCCGCGAGGTTGCCTACTTTCCTCCCTACAACAGCAACAACCAGTCGATCAGCGATCCCTCGCGCTGCGCAAATCATGCCTTCAACGTCTTCTACCAGCACGCCTGCGAGCAGATCCGCGGCCTCACCGATAAAACGGAATTTTCGCTGCAAATCCATTCTTACGACTGGTACAAATACCAGGGTCGGCCCAACGTGATGCTTTCCGCTGGAAACGGGCGTAATTGGCCGGCCTTGCCCCTCCGCGACAATTCCCGCGCCCGGCACGACCTGATCAACCACACGCCCTGGCTGGTGCATCCCGCCAATTCCCTGGGCGAACACAACGAGGTGGACATCCTCGATTTTTACTGTGTGAACCAGTCCTCATCCGATCCGGTCATCTATCTGCATGACGGCGAGAGCGTTACGCTGCCCTACAACTCGGACCTGCCGGGAGCGGAATTCAACCGGCAGATGCTCTTCACACAGCAGCAAAATCTCTACGATGTCTATTCGCCCTTTCTGCATGTGGAGATGGATGAACTGCCCAAGTGCTATGACCTGGAAACCGGCTGGTGGAACTGGTTTTACGGCTATGATTACGAAACCGGAACCTGGGACACGTCCCAGCGTTACGCCCGCTTCACGGAGTTCTTCAACCCCTGGCTGGACGCGCTGCACGCGGTGATCGACAGCATGCTGATCCTGGATGACGGCACGGGGCCTACAAATCCGGAAAACCTCCGTCTGACCTCGCTTTACGGTAACGAAGCCGAGATCGGCTGGGACCGCAGCTACAGCTACGATTTCGACAGCTATGTGCTGAACCTGCGCTGGGAGCAGGACGGAGCCTGGCAAAGCCGGGTGCTCGACCGCCACACCAACTCTGAACTGGCCTGGCAGAACCGCAAGACATTCAGCCTGAATCTTGGCGCAGGCGAGCGCCTTTACTATCTAAGCGTGCAAGCCCGGGACAAACACGGAAATCACAGCCCCCGCAGCCGGGAACTAAAGATCTGGAAACTGGGTACACCCATCACGGAATTCACGGCCACCGCCGGAGACGGGGTGATTGACCTGAATTTCGCCGCCAATAACAGCAGCGCGCTGGGCTTCAACATTCACCGGGCTGAGGGTAACGCGGGTCCTGAATTGATCGCATCCTGGGCCTGGAACCTGGGCCTGCGGCCAAACCCGGAAGGGATTTACAGCTATCAGGACACCCTGCTCTGCAACGGCGGGATCTACCACTATCAGGTCAGCGCGGAATATGTGGGAGATTATGAGGCATATTACTGGCAGACGCAGAGCGTGAGCCCCAATCCCCTGTGGTCGCTGATCCTGAGCGATATTGACCACTTGCAGAACAAAACCTTCAGTTTCGGAGGCAACCCCCTGGCGCTGGACGGCTCCGATCCCCTGGACCAGTATGAGGCGTCTGGTTCGGGGCAGTTGAAGCTGGGAACCTTTCTGCGGCCGGAGAACGATTATATGATCTTCACGCGGGATGTTCGCGCCGCCTTTGATCCCAATGCCGGTTGCAAACGCTGGGACCTCAGCTGCCGCAGCCAGCACACCGGCATGTTGCTGCATCTGGCCGCGGATGAAGCGCTGCTGCTGGCCGGCGACGACCTTCTGCTCCACGACGTCCAGAGAGACCGCTGGCACGATCTGCGCTCGGGGGCTTACAGCTGGCTGAACACCCAGACCGGCTGGCAGGATTTCCAGCTGCATTGGGGCAAACAACCGCCCCGGGTGTCCTTCAATCCCGCGCCGGACCTTTTCGTTTGGCAGGGGGATGAATTGAACCTGCACTACGAGGTGCTCAACCGCCAGCGGGTGGAAAGCGTTGACCTCTGGCTCTGCGCGGAACATGATTCCCTGGCCCTGGGCTCGGGCCTGCCACCGCAGATCACCGACTGGCCCTGGCTCGCGCAGGAACTGATCAGCGGCGCCCGCCTGCTGGTGCTGCTGCATCTAACCGACGGTGGCACACTGCTGCAATATTCCAGCCAGCGCTTCAGCATCCTGCCCCAAAACATTGTCTATCAGCAAACTCCGGGCTACAGCCTGCTCAGTTTCCCCCAGGCCGGGTCCTGTCTGCCGGTCAGCGAATTTCTGGGTGGTTCCGCCACCGCCTGGATCTGGGGAGCGGACGCCCAGTGGCAGCCACAAACGAGCCTGAACGGCACGCAGGGCTTCCTGGTCCGCCATCCGCAGGCCTTCCAGGTTTCGCTGCCGGTGCAAATACCCACCGCGCCCATATCCCTGAACCTGCATCAGGGCTGGAATCTGCTGGCCAATCCCCATTATCACAGCCACCAGCTTAAAAACCTGGTTTTCAGCCACGACGGCAGCCAGAAAAGCTACGCGCAGATGGTGGCCGAAAACTTGCTCACACCGGGAGCCCAGCTCCACGACCAAGCCGGCTTCAGGATAGCGGACGCGATCCCGCCTGGCGCGGCGGCCTTTGTGCATTACATTTCAAGCGCGCCCTGCGCGGTAACATTCGATCCCCAATATTATACGGGAGAAGCCCTGAATCCACCCCCGCAATGGAGCGTATCCTTAAGCATCTCAGATGGATACAACTCCGGAGACGCGGTGCAACTGGGTACCGCCGACCTGAGCAGCGAAGCTTATGACCCCACCTTCGACCTGCCCAAAGCTCCGGCCTTCCCCGATCTGTCCTACAGGCTGGCTTTGCGGCTGCCAGATCCCCAAAGCGGTGCCACGCATGTGCTGCAGAGCGAGTACCGGGGCCTCTACCCCTTTTACAATCAGGCGGAGAAGCTTTGGGATATTCAGCTGGAGCTGAGCGATCAGCGGCCCCTGCGGCTGGAGTGGGAAAACTCTTGCCTGCCACAGGGTTACAGCGCCGAGCTGGCCCTTTTTGGCCAGAGCTTCACGCTGCAGCAGGGACAAGCCTGGTGGATCGATCCTCCCGCGGCCGGAACGCATTTTGGCCAAATCAGGATCCGCAACCACGATCCGGAGCGGCCAAACGCATGCAAATCTTACCAGATCGGCATTTACCCCAATCCCTTCCGGGATGGGTTGCGGATCGATCTTTCAGCTGTAAAGACCACGCAACTCAGCGGCGCCGTGTACAACCTGCGGGGGCAGAAAGTGCGGGATCTTGGCAACTTGGCCATCGGCGAGGCGGCCTTAAGCTGGGACGGCCGGAACAGCCGGGGCGAGAACCTGCCCGCAGGGATCTATTTGCTCAGGATCAAAGCCGACACAGGCAGCCAAACCCTCAGGCTGGTAAAATACTGATCGCCATTGACAACCAAGGCCCCGCGAAAATCCTGGTTTGGGATCAGCATCTGATCGCACTATAAATAAGCGCAAAACGCGCTGCCAGAGGACCATGCCCGATGAACACCAAGTGGGATAAATATCCCAAACCCGAGTCCGCCCTTTAGGCCGGCCATGCTGCTCATAGTCAGCTCCAGCCACTGGGCGCCCTTCAACATCGCCAGCGAGGAATACATCCTGCAGAGCTTTGAAGAGGACGTGTTCCTGCTCTACCGCAACGCGCCCTCGATCATTGTGGGCCGCAACCAGAACGCCCTGGCGGAGATCAACCTGCCCTGGGTGATGGAGCGCGCCATTCCCGTGGTGCGCCGCCTCACCGGCGGCGGAACCGTTTGGCACGACCTGGGCAACCTCAACTTCAGCTTCATCATGAACCGCTCGGCCGACGAGGAGAGTGGTTTTGCCAAATACACCGCGCCGGTGCTGGCCGTGCTGCGTGAACTTGGTGTGGACGCCCGCCTGGAAGGGCGCAACGACCTCACCGTAAAGGGCCTGAAGTTTTCCGGCAACGCCCGCGCGGTTTACAAAAACAAGATTCAGCAGCACGGCACCATCCTCTTCCTGAGCCACATCGGAGACCTGAGCGCCGCCCTGAAAGCCAATCCCCTCAAATTCCGCGACAAAGCGGTGAAATCGGTTTCCAGCCGCGTGACGAATCTCAGCGAGCATCTGCCCCGGCCGCTGCCGCTGGAGGACTTCATCCGCCTGGTGCAGGCCGAGGTGCTGAAGATGCATCCCGAAGCCCGCGCCCACTCGTTCAGCCCAGCCGAGGAAGCCGCCATCCTGGCCTTGGCCAGGGATAAATATGACAGCTGGGATTGGAATTTCGGCCGCTCCCCGGCTTACAACCACGTGCAGGCGGTCCGCTGCGCCGCCGGCACCATCGAGTTCCACGCCGACGTCCACCACGGCCGCGTGACCGCTCTGAAGGTCTTTGGCGATTTCTTCGGCAACCGCGACGTCGCGGAGTTTGAAGCCGCCCTCACCGGCCTCCCCCACCGCGAAAAAGAACTGCGCCAGGCCCTGGATGCCCTTCCCCTGGAAGAATTTTTCGGCCCGGCCACCAGCACCGACCTCTTGCCAGGGCTGATCTGAACCCTTCCTCAAAGCGGGTTCCAGGCCCTGAGCCCTGCTTTTCCAACGCCAAAAAAAACCTTGACCAATAAGGCCTGCCTTTTTTAATGCGGTTCAACTTAAGATTGGAGTTTTAATGAACATACATTTTCGCGACGTGCAGACGGGCAGCGTGGAAGCCCGCGCCATCATGGAGATCGCCGACGGCGTTTTCCTGAACGAGATCACCATCCTCAACATCGATGGCGAGATCGTGGTGGAGTTTCCCCGCAAAAGCTTTCTGGGCAAAAACAAGCGTACTTTCTACATGGACGTGGTCACCTTTGAGGACAACGACAAACGCATAGTGTGGGAGCTCGAGGTAAAGAGCGCCTACCGCGAATGGCGCAAGGCGAACAAGAAAGTACTGGTTTACGAAGAAAAATAACAAAAAATAAACAGCTGGAGGATCATCATGATCACCGACCTGCAAGAAATTCTCTCGACCAACGTCAAAGGAATGAAGCGCTCCGCCATCCGCGAGCTGCTGAAGTATCTGGGCCAGCCCGGCCTGATCTCGTTTTCCGGAGGCTTTCCCGCCCCGGCCACCTTCCCCGTGGAAGAGCTGAAAGGCATCATCGCCGAAGTGATGGATACCGAAGCCGCCTACGCGCTGCAATATGGCGCCACGGAAGGCGACACCCTGCTGCGCACCCTGATGGTGGACCGCTACAAGAAAGCCGGCTTTGACCTGAGCATCGACAACATGATCATCACCACCGCCTCCCAGCAGGCGCTGGACCTCATCGCCAAGATCTTCATCGACCGCGGCGACACCATCATCGTGGGCCTGCCCTCCTACCTGGGCGGACTGAGCGCTTTCAACTCCTACGGCGCGGACATGATCGGCATTCCGATGGACGACGAGGGCGAAATCCCTGAGATCATGGAAACACGGATCAAAGAAGCCATCGCCCGGGGCAAAAAACCGAAATTCATCTATGTGATCCCGGATTTCCAAAACCCCGCCGGGATGACCATGAGCGCCAGGCGCCGCCGCGAGATCATCGACATCGCCCACCGCCACGACATCCTGATCCTGGAAGACAGCCCCTACCGAGAGCTGCGCTATGAAGGCGAAGACCAGCCCACCCTCTACGAATTGGACGGCAGCGGCCAGGTGATCCTGCTGGGCACCTTCTCCAAGATCTTCTGCCCCGGTTTCCGCATCGGCTGGGTGATCGGCCATCCTGACGTTCTGGACAAGATCGTCGTGGCCAAGCAGGCCACCGACCTCTGCACCCCGCCCTTCACCCAGCGCATCGCCGCCCGCTACATCGAACAGGGTTTCCTGGATCCCAAGCTGGACCAGATCCGCGCCATGTACAAGGCCAAGCAGAAAGTGATGCTGGATTCCCTGCAGGAATTCATGCCTGAGGAATTCACCTGGATCAAGCCCCAGGGAGGCCTCTTCCTGATGGCCTACGGCCCCGAGGGCATCGACACCAATGCCCTGCTGCTGGATTGCATCAAAGAGCAAAAGGTGGCCTACGTGGCCGGCACCTCGTTCTTCTGCGACGGCAAGGGCCAAAACACCATGCGCCTCAATTTCTCCTACGAATCCGAGGAGAACAACCGCGAGGGCTGCAAACGCCTGGGAAGCTTTTACAAACAGGTTCTGGCCAAAAAGTCCTGAACCCTTTCCAAGACTTGAAATGAAAAATATACAACCTGGAGGAAAAGTGCCTAAAAAAGTCGAAAAAGACCGCATGGGCATGATCATCAGGGAAGAAGACGCGCTGGAAAAGATGGAGGTGGAGCTCACCGAAGTCAAGGCTCCCGGCGACGACGATTCCCCCGTTCTGATCTATTACAACTGGTGCAAGAAGTGCGGCATCTGCGTCGCCTTTTGCCCACCGGCTGTCTGGGCCGCAAAGCCGACGGCTCACCCTACGTGGCCGCGCCGGAAAAATGCATCCACTGCGAGACCTGCGACCGTCTCTGCCCCGATTTCGCCATCACTGGCGCCAAAGACCGTTGAGGAGAGCTTCATGCCGAAAAAGCCAACTATCACCAAACCCGCTCCAAAAGCCGCGCCCAAGCCCCCCAAGGCCGAAACCAAGCTCGAGGAATTGCAGGCCACCCGCGAACGCAAAACCGTGCTGATGCAGGGTAACGAAGCTGTGTCCTACGGCGCTCTGGATGCCGGCTGCAACTTCTTTGCCGGCTATCCGATCACCCCTTCCACCGAGATCGCCGAGATCCTGGCCACCGAGCTCCCCAAGCGCGGCGGCGTCTTTGTGCAGATGGAAGACGAGATCGCCAGCATCTGCGCCATCACCGGCGCTTCTTTGGCCGGCGCGAAATCCCTCACCGCCACCTCCGGTCCCGGCTTTTCGCTGATGCAGGAAGGCATCGGCTTTGCCAAGATCACCGAAACGCCCTGCGTGGTGGTGAACGTCCAGAGGGTCGGCCCCTCCACCGGCATGCCCACCAGCTGCGCCCAGGGCGAGATCCAGCAATCCCGCTGGGGCAGCCACGGCGACAGCCCGGCCATCGTTCTTTATCCGGACAGCGTGAAGGAATGCTACGAGCTCACCATCCGCGCCGTAAACCTCTCTGAAAAATACCGCACCTGCGTGATCCTGCTGTTGGACGAGGTTTTGGGCCACATGCGTGAAGCCGTGCGGTTGCCGGATCTGGCCAACGTGCGCGTGATCTCGCGCATCAAACCCACCGTGCCGCCTCACTGGTACAAACATTACGACGAAAACCAGAAATACCTCTCCCCCCTGGCCAGCTACGGCGACGGCTACAGGTTCCACGTGACCGGCCTCACCCACGACCAGCTGGGATTTCCCACCAACAAGCCCACTGAAGCCGCGGATATGATGGACCGCCTGCGCAAAAAGATCACCTACAACATCCGCGACCTGGTGCAGATCGAAAGCTATGAGATGGAAGACGCCAAGATCGCCATCTTCGCAGCCGGGATCACAGCCCGCGCCGCCAAAGCGGCCGTGGCCATGGCCCGTCACGAAGGCATCAAGGTGGGCCTGCTGCGTCCTCTCACCATCTGGCCTTTCCCGGATGACGCGGTGCGCAAAATGCTGCGCGACGTGGACATCGTGGTGGTGCCGGAACTCAACCAGGGCCAGCTCGTCCGCGAGATCGAGCGCCTGGTGAAAGACCGCAGCGACAGCAAACTGATCAAGATCCAGCGCGTGAACGGAAAACTGATCTCACCCCAGGACATCCTGAGAAAAATGAAGGAGGGAATGTAATCATGGCCAACGTACCGCAAAGAATAATCCACGAATACCTGCGCCACGACAAGAAATTCCCCCACGTCTGGTGCGCCGGCTGCTCCAACGGCATCGTGCTGGGCTCCATCATCCGCGCCCTGGCCGGAATGGATATCGACCGCGACGACATCGTGATGGTCTCCGGCATCGGCTGCTCCTCGCGCATGCCGGTGTATGTGGATTTCAACACCCTGCACACGCTGCACGGGCGCTCCATCGCCTACGCCACCGGGGTGAAGCTGCACAAGCCGCATCTGAAGGTGATCGTGGTCACCGGTGACGGCGACTGCACCGCCATCGGCGGCAACCATCTGATCCACGCCGCCCGCCGCAACATCGACCTCACCGTGATCCTGGTGAACAACAACATCTACGGCATGACCGGCGGCCAGTGCTCGCCCACCACCCCCCACGAGGCCATTGCCACCACCGCGCCCTACGGCAACATCGAGCCGGATTTCAACATCTGCGAACTCGCCCTCGGCGCCGGAGCCAGCTATGTGGCCCGCACCACGGCTTACCACACCCAGGAAACCCAAAACATGGTGAAAGAGGCCATCGAACATCCCGGCTTCGCCCTCATCGAGATCGTTAGCGCCTGCCCCGTGATCTTCGGGCGCCTGAACAAAAAAGGCGGCGCCCCGGAAATGATGAAGGAAATGCGCGACAACTCCGTGCCCCTGGCCGCGGTGGAAAAACTTCCCCCGGAAAAGGTGGAGGGCAAGATCATCCGCGGCGTCCTGCGCAAGCAAGTCCGGCCGGAATTCACCGCCCAATACGCCGACCTCGTGAAACGCGTCCAGGCCATGGGAGGTGACAAATGAAGACCCGCAGCTACGAGGTCCGCCTATCCGGAAGCGGCGGACAGGGACTCATCCTGGCCGGAATCATCCTCGCCCGCGCCGCCGTGCTGGACAAACGCCGCGTTACCCAAACCCAGAGCTACGGCCCCGAATCCCGCGGTGGCTCTTCCCGCGCGGACGTGATCATCAGCGACGAGGAGATCTACTTCCCCGAAGCCACCAGCTTCAACTGCCTCCTGGCCCTCACCCAGGAAGCCTGCGACAAATATCTCTTCGACCTCAGCGAAGGCGGCATCCTCATCATCGATACCACCTACGTGAAAAACCTCGCCCTCGCCGCGGAAAACACCTATGAGCTCAACTTCACCGAGATCGCCATCGCCAAGCTGGGCAGCCCCATCACCACGAACATCCTCTCTCTGGCATTCCTGGTGAAGGTTACCGGCATCGTGAAGGAAGCCTCGCTGAAGCAATCCATCTCCGAAACCGTGAAACCAGCCTTCGTGGAGCTGAATCTCAAGGCCATGGACCTCGGCTTCGAGCTGGCCAAAAACTACGGGAAATGACCCCATGATCAAACATATCTCCCACATCGGCATCGCGGTCAAGGACCTGGACGAAGGCATCGCCTTCTATGAAAAGCTGGGCCTCACCCTCGAAGGCACCGAGGAAGTGCCCTCCCAGATGGTGAAAGTGGCTTTCTTTCCCTGCGGCGACACCCGCATCGAATTGCTGGCCCCCACCTCCGAAGACAGCCCCATCGCCAGATTCCTGGAAAAGAAAGGCGAGGGGATCCAACACATCGCCTTCGCCGTGGACGATCTGCCCGAAGCATTGCTGGAAGCTGAAGACAGCGGCATCCGCCTCATCGACAAAGAACCCCGCCCCGGGGCCCACCATGCCGATATCGCCTTCCTGCATCCCAAATCCAGCCTCGGCGTGCTGATCGAATTCTGCCAGGAAGCACAGCCCAAAGAAGAGAAATAAATCCCCAGCCCGGCGGTTTTTTGACTCCGGGAACTGATATCCAGGCCGGCCTCAGCGCCGGCCTTTTCCTGTGCCGGATATAAAGCCCGTCATTCCGGGCGGAGGCTAGCGTCGAGCTAGCTGGCGTCGAGAGAGGAACGAGCATCGACTACAGCTGAACATCCCTCTCCCCGCCTCAAACGCACGTCATTCCGGACGCAGGTGCTTCAGCGCCGGAGATCCGGAATCCAGGCCTTGTCCTGTCAATTCTTCGGGAGCACTTCACCAATCCAGGCGTTATCACCTGAAGAGCCGGACTGGGTGTCATTCCGGGGTGGGGGCCCCGGAATCCAGAAACAACCACCGCCCAACCCCAAACGCACGTCATTCCGGACGCAGGTGCTTCAGCGCCGGAGATCCGTCGGGGTCCTCGCCGGACAACTTGTTGGCCGGTGGGGTGAATCGAATCCAGGCCTGGCGGGAATAGCCCATCCCGGACACAGGCAAATGCGGGGTCGATCCAGACGCAGTCTGCATCGACACCTCCCCAGGGCATTACCCGGACCGTCTGGATTCCGGGCGCTACTTTGTCGACCCGGAATGACGTAGCGGTGGAGTATTCGGGTGAGAACATCCGGAATGACGCAACGGTGATGTATTCAGGTGAGAACGCCCGAAATGCAGCTTAGGCTGTCCTCACTCGATTTGAAAGAGAGCTGGATTTTGGGTTTGGAAACACTGGGCGGTTCCTATTCTGGATCCTATCAGAACCCTTTAGCAGAGCGGTTTTAGGGTATATAAAGCACAAAAAAAGCCTTCTCCTCCCTCCCCGGCGGAAGGGCTGACAAGGTAGAGTGTATATAGCCGCTAATGCTATATCTTATTAATCTATATATAGTTATATTATATATTTATTATATTATTATATATTTTACTATTACTATATAGATACAAGCTCAGCATCCTCACTTTTCACTTCCTCCAGCGTGTCCTGGATCCTGGCCATGAGTCCAGGTCCTGGATCAGGTTCCAGGGTCTGGGGTAGGTTCCAAGATCTGGGGTCAGGGTAGAAAAAACCTCTGTTTTCAGCCTTCCGGCGGCGGGGGAGGAGAGGCCGATTTCTGTGCTTTATATACCCTAAACCCTCTCTGCTAAAGGGTTCTGATAGGATTCAAGATAGGAACCGGCAAAATGCTATCAAAAATCAAATTGAGATGGCATCCCCTCTCCGGAAGGTCGACGTCCCCGTCGACCACAAAAATGGAGTGGCAGACATCCCCGCCATTCACACCTCGAACTCGCTGTGCTCGTCCGCGAGGACCCCGAGCCAAGGCCCGGAGGGCCTTTCAGAACCGAAACCCAAGCCCCCGCGGGAAAAGACGGAAGGCGGTGGCTTCAGCCACCGTTCCCGGGCCTCAGCGGCGAGGGAGAGACGATCTCCGGCGGTTTCAACCGCCGGCTGACGCCATCCTCCTGTATCCAGTGAAAAGGCCGTAAACGCGACCTCCGGAGGCCGTAGAGGGCGAATCACCGGGTGTATTGCCGGTGCTTGAAAGCACCGGACATCGTCTATTTGGGGGTCGGTCCCCGGGCGGTGTACGGTGGCTGAAGCCACCGCCTTCCGTCTGCTGTCCTCCGGACAAACGGGTCCAAGCCTTGCGGGAATAGCCAACCGATACCAGGCAAATGCGGGGTCGCTCCAGACGCTGTCTGGACCGACACCCTTCCAGGGCATTACCCGGACCGTCTGGATTCCGGGCCCGACTGCGTCGTCCCGGAATGACGTAACCATAGCGTATTCAAATGGGCTCCACGGAAGGTCGACGTCCCCGTCGACCACAAAAATGGAGTGGCAGACGTCCCCATCGTAACAAATGGAGTGGCAGACATCCCCGCCATTCACACCTCGAACTCGCTGTGCTCGTCCGCGAGGACCCCGAGCCAAGGCCCAGAGGGCCTTTCAGAACCCAAAGACAAGCTTCTCCGAAGCTTCACATACGGGGACGTCTGTGACTCCTGTGAGGCGCCACCACTCCACCCCGCCAAACCTCCACCCCGACGCCACCCCACCACTCCAATACCTCAAAACACCCCCCAAACCGCATCCCATTCACTTCCCATGAACTTCCCCCTGACTTCCCGCCCAACAGGCGGGAACTCAGCGGGAGGTTAGCGGGAGGCGTATGGGAGAGGGCAAAGGGCAAGACAAGGTTTCCATTCAAACCGAGAGGGTGGAAGCGATCATCCAGCCAGCAGCCCGGAGGGCGATAGATCATAGCGAGGGCGCGTAAGCCCCTCGTAACGCGACAGATCGATGAATAATGAACATTGCCAGCTTCCCACCCCGGAAACGCGGCGCGTTTTGGGGGGATGGGCGCTGGACTTGGAAAGCAGGGTTGATCTGGACGGTGCACGAGGGGTTCCGCCGCGGCTGAAGCCGCGCCTCCACACCCTCGCTATCATTCTGCCGCCCTCACGGGCTGCACCCACTTGGTTTGAATCAGAGCCAAAAACAAAACCCGGGAGCGGACTCCCGGGTATGCTTATCTTGTTGTATTATAAGTTAGTTAGTTCTTGGCGATCACCTTGTAGAACTTCATCACAGCGGAGGTTTCGCTCCAGGTTGTGCCGGTCCAATTAGCTTCGGCGAGGGTGTAGGTGCCGTAGGGATCGCTGGCGGACCAGATCTCGTAGTAGGTGGCGCCGATGATGGCGTCCCAGCTGAGGGTGATGGTCCCGCCGGCCTGGATGATCTGCACCACTGGGGTATCGAGGTCGCCGCCGCCGGGACAGAAGACGTGGCTGCCCAGATAGCTGATGGTGTCGATATCGTAGAAGGTCCATTCAGTGGTGAGGGTGGGGAAGCCGGAAGCGGGATTGACGGTCACGCCGCCGGTGACAGCGCAGTTGCGGACCATGGTCTTGTTGATGGTCCATTCAGGTTCGGTGCCCCACTCGGTTCCGGGATCTTCACCGATGCAGCCGAAGATGTCGATGGTGGCGGCAGTGCCATTGTTGATCAGTTCCAGAGCGTCGTCGCCGTTGTAGTTGGCAACTCCGTGGGTGATGTCGGCAATGGCCAGTATCTCGGCGTTGGCTGACGCGTTGGCGATCACCCAAACCTCTCCGTGGGCAAGTGTTGTGCCTGTTGGAGCGGTGTAGGTGGAGGTAGGGGGGGATGTTACTCCGTTCGCGTAGAGCTTGACCGAGTAGTTGCTCAAATCAACTGCCGCGCCGGTGCCGTTGAAGATCTCGATGGCCTTGTTGTTGCTGGAGCCTTCGATGTATTCGGAGAAGAAGAGGTCGCTGGCGAAGTTGCCGGCAGGCGGAGTGGCGGTTCCTTCCAGGTCGATGGTGGCAGGGCTGGCGTCGGTGGTCTCATGCAGGATGGATCCGGTGAAATTGCCGGCCACGCTGGAATTCATGCGCACATACACGCTGCCATTGAAGTTGTAGGCCAGTTCGAGAGTGGCGGACCAGGGTCCGGAAGCGGAGGAGCTGATCTCGAAGGGTCCGTCCACCGTAAGGTCAAGAGTGGAGCTGGAATAAGCGCCGGTCGCGCTCAGAGTGTAGCTCTGATAAGCGGAAGGCGTTCCCACCTCATGGGAGAAGGCAGTAAGGTTCTCGGTGATGTTCCAAGTGATGGGAGGTTCAACTGTTTCGCCGATCAACTGAGCGGTTTCATCCATCGCGCCATCGCTGGAGAGGGTCAATACACCGGAGTGTTCCCCCACCACCAAGGAATTGATCCTCACGTAGATGTTCCCATTGAAGTTGTAGGCCAGTTCAATGCTTGGGGCATAGCCGGTGTCCGTGGCCGTTGAAACTTCGAAGTGTTCCGGGGCTGTGACTGTGATCGGAGCGCTCAGATAGTTTCCCACCACCTGATAGGTGGAATATTCATCTGAGGGGTAGCCTGGGATGTTGATCAGTTCGGCTTCGTTGATCACTGTCAGGGCAATTTCCGCGCCCACGGTCACGCTGATGGGGTTGGAGTTGTCGCTGGTCCCATTGGAATTGTAGGCCCGCACCACGTAATAATAGGTGGTTCCGGCGGTGAGTTCGGTAACGGGATAGGTGGTAACGTTGCCCACGTCTAGGTTCTGGTAGCCGGTCACGTAGTTGATGGAGCCCATCAGGTGGTAACCGAGGTAATCCAGCGTGTTGACGTCATAGACATCCCAATCATCGATTGAATAGGAGGCCGTGGGCATAGTTATAGTGGATTTCCTGACCAGGGTGACGTCCTTTCCCCAATCGGGGGTAACCTGATTGACAATGCCAACCACATCGGTCTGGACGCCAGTGTTGTAAAGCGCAATAGCATCATTGCCGTTGTAATTGACCGCTGAACTTGATGTGTAGAGGTCGACATAATCGCCAATGATGTAATCCCCAGCGCTTTCACTGGAATAGGCGATCACGTAAACGTCGTTGTTTGGCAAGGTACCGCTCAGGACCAATTCATTGCCAAAATCCCCAGCACCATTGGTCTGCTTCATCAGTGAATAGTTGGCCAAGTCGACCGCCGTCCCTGTTCCATTGTAGATTTCCAGGCCTTTCCTGTAGCTGGTACCTTCGACATATTCCGAAATGATCAAATCGGTGGCAGCCGCTCCTCCCACAGTGTAAACATCCAGATAGTAGCCGGTGGCTCCGGTCACGGCAGACCAATTGGCTGTGAAGCTGGTCCCGCCCACGTTGGTGGCGTCCAGTGCGACTGGGGCGTCCGGAGGCGGAGGAGCGGTTACTTCACCGCTGCAGGTGACGGTTTGGGGGGCAGCGCCGGTGGAAGTGATGTTGATCACCTCGTTGTTGTATTCGCCAACGGCCAGGCCGGATTTCAGGCGCGCGTAGATGGTGGTGGCAGCAACTGTGCCGCCAGTCTGGGTGAGGGTTAGCGGTGAGACGTAACCCGAGGTTTCGCTGAGGGAGATCTCGTAGTTGGTGGGTGCCGTTAGGACGATGTCGGCAGTCAGGTCCGCGCCGCTGACGGTGAAGGTCTGGGCGGCGGAAGGACCGGTGCCTTCATAGGTGAAGCCCGTAAGGGTGGCCGGAGCGGCCGTGATCACCGGAACGCTGGCAATATAGATGTTGATGTCGTCAAGTTCCCAGCGGGAGGGATTGTCGGTGGAATAGTACTTGAAGGCCAGATAGACATTGGTGCCGGAGATGCCTGAGAGGTCCAGCACGCCGGAGGGGGTTTCGCCGCCGCCAACGCCGCCATTGGTGAAGGGGATCGGTGTCCAGGTGGCTGAACTGGGGTCGCCAAGGCCTGAGTAGTTGCTGGAATACATCAGATTGAGATAGTTGTTGGCATCGATCACACCAAAGGTGGCGATGGTGTTGAAGGTCATCCTTTCCTGGGTGTAGTTGTTGAAATTGATGGCGGGCAGGACCAGCCAGTGCTCTTCCAGGGTGCTGCCGTAACCGTTGCAGGAAGCGTTGTCACTGTTGTAAACATACCAGGGATGGGTGCCGGCCACGTCGTATCTGTAGGTGTCGCCCCAACCGGCGGAGAAGTCCTCGGTGTAGGGAATGGTGGTGGTGGCGGGCGCGATCACGGTGTAGCTGCGCTCGGAAGAAGTGGATGAGTCCGTGTCGTCATCCACGGCATAGACCACGTAATAGACAGTGGTTCCGGCTGGTTGGGCCAGGATGTTGCTCACTGTGGTGTAGGTGGGGGCTGTGCCCACGGCCATGTTGATCGTGTTGGGATAGGTGCCGGTGGTGGTTCCCCATTTCAACTGGACCAGGGATACCGTTCCGTCGGAATCTGTAACGTCCGCGGAAACTGAGACGGTGGTTGTGGCCTGAATATCGATGGAGGGGGTTTGCACAATTGAAGTAATGCTGGGTGGTATATTACCGGTGCTGCCAAACAAGTCCGTCCAGGTCGTTCCTACCCTGATTCCGTCGATCTTGATCGGAGAAGTGGGATTTCCTTGCCGAATCGCTACGGAGCCTACATTGCCAATATCGGTTCCTGTCACGTCCGGAGCGGAAAGATCCGCGGCAGGCTCTGAACCAGTTGCGGGATTTATCCACAGACTGACCACGTCATTTGCTGTACCCGTGATAATGTCATATCTCATCACTATGAGATAAGTCGTGTCAAATTGATAGTTGAATCCAGTATAGGCAGCCGCAGCAGCATTCACTGCCTTTGCCAGTCCAAATGCTATGTTGCTACCAGCCGGATCCTTTTTCCAGAAAATTCTGCCCTTGAAATCGGTTCCGATTGTTTCTGGTGCAAGATGAAAGAAATAATCGCTGCTGGCATTTGTTGTGGTGGGCACTTTCACCAAAAGGGAAACGTAAACAGTGCCGGAGGTTTGTGCCCCAAATGACTTGTGGACATCTTCGGCGGATGTAGTTCCCGTAAACACTGTTTCCGCACTATATCCCGATGCAGGAGTGTAACCAGTGTAGGTCAGATTTTCAGTGCCTATCTGCCCGGGATTGCTTCCCGAACCGCTGTGCGCCGTCCAACCATAAGTAGTCAAGGTGTTCCCCGGTGTCCCGGTAAAGTTTTCTTCGAACAGAAGATTTGCGCTCATTGACCCTACCAATAAGAGCAGGATCATGAAGATCAGATTTCTTTTAAGCATGTTCATCTCCTTGCTTAAGTCATTAAAATCTAGTGTTGCCGGGGTCTCTGACCGGCAGCGTTGCAGATATTGAAACAAAATAACCAGGGATTTGGCGGGGCGGCGGCCCCTGGCCAAGCCATAACACAATATGAAAAAATGCGGTTGCGTCAACAAGCGGGGGCAGTTTCCCCCAATAGGCAAAATCTCACGGGCGCGGATATCCGTCAATGTATTTTTCTTAAAGCTGACGCCAAAGCGCCGGGTTCCTGCGCGCAGGGGCGTAAGGCAATCGAACAGCCCGGCCGGAGTCAAAAACGGATTGACAGGGCGGGGGCTTTGGATTATCGTGTACGTAAATGACAATAATGAAAAGGACATCCAGATGACACAATCCACCAATCCCCTGTTGAGGCCAAAAAGCGGGCACCGTTTGCAGGCCATTCCCTTCGACGAGATCAAGACCGGGCACTTCATGCCGGCGATCGAGGAAACCCTGAACACCGCGCGGGCGGAGATCGAGGCGCTGAAGAGCAACCCCGCCACGCCTGACTTTGAGAACACCATCCTGGCTTTGGAGCTAAGCGGCGAACAGCTGGACAGGGTGGCCGGGATCTATTTCAACCTGCTTTCCGCCGAATCCGACGCGGAGTTCAAGGCTTTGGCGCAGCAGATCTCACCGCTGCTGGCCCAGTTCAACAGCAGCATCGCCACCGACGAAGCGATCTTCGCGCGGGTGAAAAAGGTCTGGGAGCAAGAGGTGGAGGGACGCCCGAAACCTGAGCTGCCGAAGGATCTGGACGACCGCGAGGCGCTGAAGCGGGCGGAACGCTTTCGCCTGACCGACCGGGCTTACAAAGGCTTCATCCGCGGCGGAGCGCTGCTGAACGAGGAAGACAAGCAAAAACTCACCGCCATCGCGATGGAATCTTCCAAACTGTCACCCCAATTTTCCGACAACGTGCTGAACGCCACCAACGCCTGGGAACTGCACGTCACCGCTCCCGCCGACGTGGAAGGCATGCCTGCCGGCGTGCTGGCCGGCGCGGCGCATCTGGCCAAGGTGAAAGGCAAGGAGGGCGGCTGGCTCTTCAACCTGCAGCCTTCCAGCATGGTGCCGCTGCTCACCTATTGCCAGAACCGCGAACTGCGCCGCCAGAGCCAGACGGCCTATGCCTCGCGCGCTTTCAAAGACGATTTTGACAACCAGGAGCTGATCAAACGCAGCCTGGAACTGCGGCAACAGCGGGCAGACCTGCTGGGCTTCCCCACCCACGCGGACTATGTGCTCTCCGACCGCATGGCGGAATCCGTGCAGACCGCCACGGAGTTTTTGGAAAAGATCTACAGCGTGGCCTATCCCGCCGCCAAGCAAGAATACCAGGAAGTGGTGGATTTCGCCCGAGAGACAGATGGCATCACGGATTTTCAGCCCTGGGACATGAGCTACTATTCCAACAAGCTCAAGGAAGCCCGCTACGCCTACGATCCGGAGGAACTGCGCCCCTGGTTCAAGGTGGAAAACGTGCTGGCAGGCCTCTTCACGGTGGCCAGGCACATCTACGGCATCGAAGTGAAGCAGGTGACCGACATTCCCACCTGGCACAAGGATGTGACGACCTGGGAAGTTTATGACCGGGCCGGCGAGTTCATGGGCCTGATGTACATGGACCTCTTCCCGCGCGACACCAAGCGCGGCGGGGCCTGGCAGACCTCCTTCCAAGGACAGGGGCTGCACTCCGACGGCCTGCGCCGTCCGCACGTGGCCATCGTGGCCTCGCTGACCCCCTCCACGGCAGACCAACCCTCGCTGCTGCGCCTGGACGAAGCGCGCACCGTTTTCCATGAATTTGGCCACGCGCTGCACAGCCTGCTGGCGGACGGCCATTACCAGGGCCTTTCCGGCACCAGCGTGCTCTGGGACTTTGTGGAACTCCCCAGCCAGATCATGGAAAACTGGCTGCTGGAGGAAGAAGCGCTGAACCTCTTCGCCAAGCACCATGAAACCGGGGAAGCACTGCCCAAGGAACTGCTGGACAAGGTGATCGCCGCCAAGAACTTCCAGGCGGGCCTGGCCAATATCAACCAGCTGCGCTACGCCATGCTGGACCTGGCCTGGCACACCACCCATCCCAGCAAGATCACGGACGTGGACGCCTTTGAGAAACAGGCCACCGCGCGCTTCCAGATCGTGCCTCCGATCGAGGGGGCAAACATCTCCTGCGCCTTCGCGCACATCTTTGCCGGAGGCTATTCCGCCGGCTACTATTCCTATAAATGGGCTGAAGCGCTGGAAGCCGACGCCTGGAGCCTCTTCCAGGAAAAAGGCATCTTCAACCCCGAGGTGAGCGAGGCCTTCCACAAATACATCCTGGCCCGCGGCAACGCCTTCCACCCCATGGACCTCTTTGTGGCCTTCCGGGGACGCAAACCGGACCCCGATGCCCTGCTGAGGCGCGACGGACTGATCCCCACTCCAGCCTGAGCCCCTGCCAGTCAGTGATGAAACGCCGGTGATTTCGCCGGCGTTTTTTCTTGGCGGCCGGAGAGACAGTTTATCAATTCAATCAATTGGCCCTCTTTCAAACCAAGTGGGTGCAGCCCGTGAGGGCGACAGAATGATAGCGAGGGTGTGGAGTGAGCGCAGCAAACGAAACCCCTCGTAACGCGACAGAACGATGATCAATGAGAATTGCCACCCCCGGCCCGGAGACCAAAACCGGCTGCAGGACATGAGCATGACGCGGATCAAACTGGCGAAGAGGAGAGCGAAGTTTGGCAAACAAAAAAGCCGGGGAGTACCCGGCCTTGCAAGACATTTTGGTTGAATGGATTATTTGATGCCTTGGGTCATCGCTTCGCCGAGGCTGAAGATGGGCAGGTAGATCACCACGATAATGCTGCCGACCACGGCGGCCATGATGATGATGAGGATGGGCTCGATGAGCGAAGTGAGGCGCTCGATCACGGCGTCCACCAGCTTTTCGTAGAACTGGGCGGCCTTGCCGAGCAGCTTGTCCATGTCGCCGGTTTCCTCACCGGTGCCGATCATCTGCAGCAGGGTGGGGGGAAAGAGCCCGGTGCGACGAAAGGCGTTGGCCACGCCGTAGCCTTCCTTCACCATCACCCGGGCGCGGCGGATGCCGCCTTCGATCACGGCGTTCTGCACCACGTTTTCGGTGAGTTCCATGGTATCCATGATGGGCACTCCGGCGGCCATGAGGATGGAGAAGGTGCGCGAGAATTTGCTCATGATGGAGTTTACGGTAACTCCGCCGAAGACCGGCAGTTTCAGCTTGATGCTGTCCCAAACGTAGCGGCCCTTGTCGGTGAGGTTGATCACCCACAGGGACACGATCACGCCGAGCACGGCGAGGATGGCCAGAAACACGTTGTTGGTGATGAAATTGCTGATGGCGATGGCGATCTGGGTGGGCACGGGCAGCTCGGCGTCGAAGCCCTCATAGACTTCAGCGAACATGGGCACCACGTAGTAGAACAGGAACCAGACCACGATGGCCAGGAAGATGAGGATGAAGATGGGATAAGCCATGGCGGAGCGCACTTTGCGGCGGGTGTCTTCGATCTTTTCCAGATAATCTGAAAGCTCATCCAGAATGGTATGCAAGGTACCGGAAACCTCGCCGGCCTTGACCAGCGCCACATAGAGGGGGTTGAACACGCCGGGATGCTGTTCCATGGATTCGGAGAGCGAATAACCTTTGCGGATATCGTCGGAAAGGCGCCGCAATACCTTGGCGAATTTGGCGTTCTTTTCAGCCTTTTCCAGATCGGTGATGGATTTCTCGATGGTGAGGCCGGCGGAGAACATGGTGGAGAGCTGGCGGGTGAAGAAGACCAGGGTTTTGAGGGAAACTCCCGTGCGCCATTTGTAGATGGAGAGCATGATCTTGTCGGAGAGGGACATCTTGCCCTTGAAAGCGCCTTCGGAGGCGGCTTTCACCGAGATGATGGTGCTGCCTTCCTTGGCCAGTTTGTCCACGGCCTGGTCCAGGGAATCGGCTTTAAGGATACCCTCGACCCTGGCGCCCTTGGCGTCCTTGATGATATAGGCAAAATTCGGCATTGGCTGAACCTTTCGAAATTAGTCCACGATGGTCATCTTGATGACTTCGCGGATGGTTGTGACACCTTTGACCATCTTGGCCATGGCGGCATCGTGCAGAGTGCGCATGCCGGCGCGGAGGGCGGCATCGCGAACCAGGTCCTGGTTGCCGCCGTCATAGATGATGCTGCGGATCTCAGGGTTGACCGTAAGCAGCTCGAAAATGCCGGTGCGGCCGGAGAAACCGGTATTGTCGCAGTGCACGCAGCCGCGGCCTATCTTGAAGTTGATCTTGGCCGCTTCCTCGGGGGTGAGGCCGCAATCGCTGATCTCCTGCTCGGTGGGTTTGTAGTCCGTAACGCAGTAGGAGCAGATCTTGCGCACAAGACGCTGGGCCATCACCAGGCTGAGCGAGGACCCCACCAGGTAGGGCTTGATGCCGATGTCGATGAGACGGGTGACGGTGGAGGCGGCGTCGTTGGCGTGCAGGGTGGAAAAAACCAGATGGCCGGTGAGGGAAAACTTGATGGCGATGTCGGCGGTTTCCTCGTCGCGGATCTCACCGATGAGCACGATATCCGGGTCCTGGCGCAGCACGGAGCGGAGGGCGGAACCGAAGGTGAGGCCGATCTGTTCCTTGGTCTCGATCTGGGTGATGCCTTCCAGGCGATATTCCACCGGGTCTTCCACGGTGATGATGTTGGTTTCCACATCCTCGATCTCCTTGAGGGCGGCGTGGAGCGAGGTGGATTTGCCGCTGCCGGTGGGGCCGGAAACGATGATGATCCCGTAAGGGCGGCGGATGATGCGGGTGAAGATGTCCATGTCTTCCTGTTCGAAACCGAGGGTGCCCAGCTTGAAGCCGAACTCACCCTTGTCCAGAAGACGCATCACCACCTTTTCGCCCAGCACGGTGGGAGTGATGGATACACGCACGTCCACGCTCTTGAGCGAGGTTTTAAGGGCGATGTGGCCATCCTGGGGCAGGCGGCGTTCCGCTATGTTCAGCTTGGACATCACTTTCACCAGCGAGATCAGGCCCGGGTGCATGCCGATGGGCGGGGTCATCACTTCGCGCAGGGCTCCGTCCACACGGTAGCGCACGCGGGTGTTTTTCACCAGGGGCTCGATGTGGATGTCGGTGGCGTTGGACTTGATCGCTTCGTTGATGATGAGGTTCAAAAGTTTTACGATGGGGGCGTCGGCTTCTCCGGAAGCGGAGGCGATGGTGATCTCGTTCTCGTCGTCGTCCATGGCCACAAAATCGAAGCCGCCCACGGCGTCCTCCACCTCGGAGGTGGTGCGGATGCTCTTATAGTGCTTTTCGATGGTATCGTGCAGCGCGGTTTCTGAGATCAGCTTGGGCTTCACGTTTTTGCCCAGGATCTTCTTGAGGCTGTCCAACACGGTGAGGTCATCGGGATCGGCCATGGCCACAACCACACCGTCGGCGTCCTCACGCAGGGCGATCACGCGGTTTTGGTTGGCGTAGGGTTCCGGGATCATTCTGACCACGTCGAGGTCCAGGTCCATCAGTTCATTTTCCCTGGCGATCTCGTAGCCAAGCTGCATGTTCAGCACGGAAAGCAGCTGGGACTCGGTGATGTGGCCAAGCTTGATCATGGTCTCACCGATCTTGAGGCCGAAATTGGTCTGCTTGATGAGAGCTTCTTTGACCTGATCCTCGGTGGCGTGGCCTTCGTGGACCACGATCTCGCCGAAGCGGGCAAACTGCGGGTTATATGTCATTTAAATCTTCCTTATGGTGTATTCGAACCGGTTTGGCAGCCTTTGGCGCTATCTTTTTGAAGCCCGGACGGCGGAGACGGCCGGGGCCGCCTCCGCACAAAGGGCCAAGTATTTAGAACGGGGGATTGGGCGTCCAGTAGCGGTAGAGCGCGACGTTCGTTTCCGCCGTTACGTTGGTGCCCAGGATGCGGCCGATGATGATGCCGCTGGTCTGGCCGGGGGTTTGGGTCATGGGATCGCCGGCGGGACACTCCAGCCGGTGATAGCGGATCTGTCCCCAGGCCCAGCCGGCGTATTCGCCGGTGCCGTAACTCCCGTCGTCGGTAATGATCTTCCAATTGGGATCAGCCGGGTAGTTGTTGTTGAATCCCGGTATGGACACAAACTGCCCCTTGGTGCAGAGCAGCATGATGGACGCATTGCCCACAGGCGCTCCCTGTCCATCGGTGAGCACGGCGTAGATATCAGCGGATTTCCAGTCGGGCGCGGTGTCGCCAAAGATCAGCGAGGCAGGCACGGCCTGAATCTCGAAGCGGGGATCGTTGAGCGGCAGCTGCACGGTGGCATAGCCGTCCACGCCTTCACCCTGCATGGCGCCGGTGCTGGCCCGGATGGTGATCCAGTCGTAGGTGTAGATGCCCGAGTAGGTGATGGTGGTGAAAGCCACTCCGGCCAAGGAGTCTTCATCCACGCTCACATTGCCCGTGTAGGCGTTGGCGCCTATCTGGCAGTTGGTAATGTTGTTGATGAGCTCAAAGAACACCGAAGTGTTGTTCCCGACCGAGTTGCCGTAAACATCTTTGACCACGGCCTGGGCAATGACGCGCCAGAGCCCGCCGCCCATGTTTTCACCCGTATTGAAGAGGCCGATGGAGGGGATCACCTCTGCCGGCGGCCCGGCCTGGATGAGGATGTTGGCCTTGGTGGCGCGCACCCATCTGCCGCTGCCGGAGGTGCAGGAAGCCCTGATGATCAGGATCCCTGATTGAGTGCCGCTGTTTACCGAGATCTGGGCTTCGCCTCCGGTGGATACCACCAGCACGCTGTCCCCCACGGGATAGTTATTCAGGTTGGCCCCTTCGGGAGGCGTGGTGTTCATGATGCGGAAATACACGTCCTGCGGAGAATCGATCAGGTTGCCGTTGATGTCTTTCAGCTTCACCCTGAGGATGGCTGACTCGTCGCCGCCGGTGTTGGCAACATCGAGCTCGATCTGGTTTTCCTGGGTGAAGGAGATGGAGTGGATGTCGTCGGAAGTTACGTTGAAGATCAGCTGGGTTTGCAGGGTGTCGTTGTTGGCAAAGGCCTTGATGGTGGCCGCGCCGGCCGTGAGGCCAGGCGTAAAGCGCACCTGGGCTTCACCCATGGTGTCGGTGTTGATGGTAACGGACTGGGTGGTGTTGACAAAGGTGCCCAGGTCCGTTTCAAAGCGCACCGGCTTGATCTGGCAGGGGTTGCCGTGGGGATCGTTCAGGGTGGCGCGCATGAAGATGTGGTTGGGGCTGGCCACGAAGCTGGTGTCTGCTTCGATCAGCTCGCCATCCACCTCCACAAAGGACTGCAGCCCAATCGTGAAGGGACTTCCGGGCCTGATCAGCACTTCCCGGGTGCTGCTCACATTGCCTATGGTTGCCGTTACGAAGGCATTATCCACTCCCGGTGTGGTGGTGGCCACCGCCCCGGCATTGTATTTCATGTAGGCGCGGCCATTAATTGTTTTTCCCACCATTGAAACTCCAAGCACGTTGCCGGCGTCGTCCACGAACCTGCCCATGGTACAGGAAAATGTGATCAGGGTGTTGTCCGGGACAGGATTGCCCAAAACGTTCATCGCCATGGCGTTGATCTCGGTGGTCTGCATCACGTTCATGGGGTAGGGATTGGCCTGAGAAAGGAAGTTCAGGGTGACACTCTCGACCTGGGGCACTTCGTCGATGAAGACCTGCACTTCGGCAGTATCGGCGGCGGCGAGCACATTGGTGTCGGTGTCGGAATAGTTACGCACCACGGCCGTTATGGTGGCCAGGCCGTTTTCTCCATCATCCCAGAAGGTGGTGGTCGCCACGCCGCTGCTGTCGGTGGAAACCGCGGCCAGGATGCGTCCCCGGTCCGTGCGGAAATTCACGATCTGCGAGGGCACGCCGAAACCTTCCCCGTTTTTCACGGTTACGCTGACGTCGGAATAGGTGATGTTGTTGTCGGCATAAATGGTATCCGGGGAGGCCGAGATCTTGGTGATGACCCTCATTTCATTGGGATCGGTGGAAGGGCCACCGGTGGGCGGCGGCAAGCGCCGGTCGCAGGATGAGAAAACCGCCAGTGCAATCACCAGCAGGGTTAAAAGGGGTAAAAGGTTTTTAAACTTCTTCATGGTATCTCCCCTTAGTTTTCGTCGTTTTCGAATTTAATCAGGCGACGGGTGAGGCGTTCGTCCACAACCGGATCGCCCATGTCTTTGTATTTCTGAACCTCGGGATCGAGGCGGATCTGGTCGGCAGTGATCAGCCGGGGCGTGATCTCGATGATCAGATCGGAGTTTTCCACCAGCTCCTGACGGTGCTGGAAAAGCCTGCCGATGAAGGGAATGTCGCCCAGGAGCGGCAGTTTGTTCACTTTCTGGGTGATGTTGGAACTGAGCAGGCCGCCCACGATGATCTTGTGCTCGTTGGGCACGGTGACCGTGGAGGAAATGCGGCGCACCTTGGTGCGGGGCACATAGCCGCCCACCAGTTCCGTGACAGAACTAACTTCCGGCGCGATGTGCGCGGTGATCTGGCCTTCGTCGTTGACCGTGGGGGTAACCGTAAGCATGATGCCCACTTCCTCACGCTCCACCTGGATCTGCTTGTCGTTGTCGGTAACCACGAAGGGCACCACTTCACCGATGTGGATCTGGGCTTCGTTGCCGTTCAGGGCGGTGACGCGAGTGTCGGTGAGCAGCTTGGCGGCGTTGTTTTCCAGCAGCCAGTCGATGGTGATGTCGAAGGCGGTGAGCTGGCGGCTGAAATGGCCGATGTCGTTGAAGCCGTTGATCCTCTGGAAGTACTGCTGGTCCGGCAGGATCTCGAAATCGGTGGGGTTGCCGTAGGGCAGGTAGCCGTCCGGATCGCTGAAGTTGTAGGGTAATCCTGTTCCCATGGCGTTCACGGGATCTTCAGCGATGATGGTGGTGAGGTGGTTGAGGCGGCTCCAGTCGATGCCGAATTTCTTGGCATCGGTGAGGCTGATCTCGATCAGGCGCACCCGGATCTCGATCTGCTTCTGCGCCACGTCGATCTGCTGCACCAGGTCACGCACGCTTTCAAAGGTGTCGGTGTTGCCATAGACCATGATGGCGTTCTGGCCTTCCAACGGGACCACGGAGACCTCGGAGTTGGTGAGCGCGTCGCTTACCTTGGTGGCGTCGAGGTTCTTAAGGTAGATGATGTGGCTGCGCTGACCGGAAGATTCGGCAATGTTTTGCTGGGTTCCCACCAAGAAGGTGTTTTCTCCATAGATCTTGTAGGACAGGCCAGCGGATTTGGCCACCAGTGAGACGGCGGTTTCGATGGGCACGTCCTTGATGCTAACGGTCACCCGTTTCTGTTCCCTGTCGGTACCAGTGGACTGGTCGGTTGCCAGCACGATATTGGTGCCGCTGAGACGGGCCAGTGTGCTGAGCACAGAGGACAGGGGTTCGTCCACGCTGTTGAGGGTCACGGGTTTTCTGAGAGCGCTCGATTGTGCACCCAGGGCTGCGATCCCCAGCAGGAAACTCAGGATCAGAGTGCAGATCATAAAGCGTTTGGACACGAAGGCGTTCAACATATTTTCTCCAGCTTCGTTGTATTTTTTCATGATTAATAGTTTTGATCGGTGTTTTGTTGCCTGAGATCCTCTTGCGAGAAATCGGGCATTTCGGGACGGGCCTGAATGCTCAGGGTCTGCGGCCCGCCATAGAAAATACCAACGTTTTGTTCATTGATCCAGGTGATGCGGCGTCCCTCGATCACGTCACCCACACCGCCGGTGTAGATCTTGTCCTGGTATTCCACCGTGACCAGCCGTTTCCCGGTTTCCTCGTCGATGTAGGTTCCGGTGGGGCGGAAGGTGTTGCGCAGGGCGTTTTCGAATTCCTTGGCCAGGTCGAAGCGGTCCTTGATGATGTTGCCCTGCCTAAGCGGATCGTAGGCCACCGTGAAGACAGTGTTCTTGCGCTCCAGGATGGATTCCTCGATGGACATGATCTTGCTGCGCAGGGTGTCTGAGACAGATTCGTTGGTGTATTTGGACTGGTCCAGCACCTTGTCGTTCTGGGCTTTGTAAGTCACCAGGCGAATGGCGTAGGCCAGCAGGGCAATGAAAAGCAAGGCGATGGCGAGGTCTTTGAGATATCTGAATTGCATGTCAGGCCTCCTTCTTAACCTTGAAGATGGACAGTTCCATGGTGATCCGGTAGATGTTGGCACTGCCGGATGACGCCTGGTTTTTCTCCGTTGCCTGCAGCGGCGCCACATCCAGATACTGGATCTTGATGATGTGGTTTTGGGCTTCCAGTTCGGAGATGAATTGCCCCATCTGCCGGAAAGTGCCTTGCAGTTCGATGGTGTAGGTGGTTTCGATCATGCCGGACTGGGTGAACTTGTTGGAGTCCGAAATCTTGACCAGCTTCATCTGGTTTTGGTCGCGCAACCTTTCGATCTCGCGCTGGAAGTTGTTGAGCTCGTCCACCGAAAACTTGGATTCGGTGGTGAGGCTGTTGTCGAGGATCTCGCGGAACTGGCTGAGCTGTTGGTCCATGATCATGGCGCTGTTCAGTTTTTCCAGGGTTGTCTTGATCTTCTTGTCATAGTTTTCGATCTCGCCGAGATTCTTTTTCAGGGAATTTCCGGCCAGCATGAAAAACAGCACGGAGATCAGGATCATGCCCAGGATGAAGACCAGGTATTTCTCTCTCATTGTTCCACCGCCTTCTGGCCCAGGGCCGCCGAATCGCGGCTGTAACATTCGATCAGGAATTCCAGAATCTCGGTGTCCTTGGCCATCTGCCGGTTTTTTGAGCCGGATTTGATCGCGGGGAAGTCGTTGCTGATCTCAGGGTTGGCCTGCAAGCGCTGGACGAAGTCGTAAGTGACGTCGCCTTCCTGGATGCGCCGGTCCACTTCAATGATCCCGTTGAGAGTGAGCACGCCGTTGCTGAACTGGAACTTGCGCACGGCCAGCTGCTTGTCGATCTCCTGGCTGAGGGCT
This sequence comes from Candidatus Cloacimonadota bacterium, assembly GCA_020532085.1. Lineage (NCBI taxonomy): Bacteria > Pseudomonadati > Candidatus Cloacimonadota > Candidatus Cloacimonadota bacterium. The sequence goes on from JAJBAV010000001.1 coordinate 188,062, forward strand.
TCCAGCTTCTTGGTCCAGAAGATGCGGTCATTGAAGGTTTCGGCCAGCTTGGTGACGTCATTCACAGAAAGGTACTCGCCGCTGGTTTCAAATTCATTCAGCTGTGAATTGATCTTGGTATAGTAGCTCCTGCGGTTATCCACTTTCTTTTTGAGGGAATTATTCAGCAACAGGAGTCCGGCGAACATGATCAAAGCCCCCAGCAGGAAGCCGATGACGGCATTGCGGAAGGCTTTGTTTTCCCGCTCGGTTTGCAGCTTGATCTCGCCATATTTGTTGAGGTTTATCCTGAAGAAAAAGTTTGGTGTCATACTCACATCCCTATTCCTGCCGCATGGCCAGGCCTATGGCCAGGGCAAGCTGCGGATCCTTTTTGTCTGCGAATTTTTCCGGCATTTCCACATTGATGAAGGGCATGAAAATGTCCGTGGGAATGCTCACCTTTTCCTCGATGTATTCGCGGAGGCCGTTAAGCTTGGCAGTTCCGCCCATGAGGTAAAGCTTGCGAAAGTCACTGTTGCCGGCTTCCTTGACGTAGAAACGGAGCGAACGGCGCAGTTCTTCCACGATGACGTCTTCGGTGGATTTTTCCGAGATGTCCAGCATGCTGATCGTTTGCTTGCTGGCCACGCTGGGATCGTCCAGAAGGCCGAATTCCAGCTTGTAGTTTTCGGCCGCTTCCCATTCCATCTGGCGTTTGCGCATGATGTCGCGGGTGAAGTTGTAGCCGCCGAAGGGGATGTCGCGGGCGAACAGCTTGGAATCCGGACCCCAGATGACCATGTTCGTGCGGTGGGCCCCCAGATTGAGCAAAACGTACACTCCTTCCTCCACAAAGGCGTTGAGGGCGAAGCTGTTGGCCACGGCTAGGGAATCAATATCCACGATGTTGGGATTCAATCCGGCCGTCACCAGGGTGTTGGTGTGTTCGTTCAGCAGTTCTTTGGAGGTGGCGCCCAGGAGGATGTTCATGTTGTTCGTTTTCTCCTCGACGTCGAGCACCTGGAAGTCCAGAACCATGTCCGTGCCGCTGATGGGGATGTGTTTCTTAGCCTCGAAGAACAGGGCCGATTCCAGTTCGTCATCAGGCAGGAAAATGGTCTTGATCTGCTTGATGCTGGTGTTGTCCCCCCCCACAGAGGTTACCAGATGCTGGATCTTTTTGGGATTGATGTGCAGGGTTTTCATGATCTCGATGATCACCGGGGCGAAGCGATCGGGGCGAAGATCGCTGGGCACGTATTCCACACCAATCGGCACTGTTGGCCGGATCTCGTAATTCAGCAGTTTGAAGCCTTCGTGCAGCTTTTTCAGATGCACGACCTTAACGCTGTGGCTGCCGATGTCGATCCCGACCGATTCTTTGATCTTGGTCGTTTTCGCTTTCTTCATCGTTCCTCTTATCTCTGACGTTTAAATATCATCACAGGAATTCCGGCGGGCGTTTGATCACCCAGTTCACCGCGGAGAAAGGCGTTTCGTCCTCGCGGTTCACTTCCGGGAAATCTATCGGTGAGATCCGGTAGAACCTGTCGTCGTAATAATAATTCTTTTTGTAGCCTGTGCCCGATCCTGTGGCCCCGGTATAGTTCACGTTCGTGAGTTGGAACCCAAAGACAGGATCGTTGTGACCCACCGCCTGCGGCGAGCTGGAAGGCCCGCAGTAATCCAGGGGCTGGTTCCAGTTGTTGTCCGAAGGCCATTCCGTGTCGTAGTAGCTGCGGTGCACGAAGCCCCTGCGGCGCTGGGAGATGGAGCCGTAAACGTTGATGTAACCACGTTCCAGATAGGGCACGCGCTCCGGCCAGAGAGGATTGTACCAGGGGTAGTCGATCCTCAGGTTGCGGTTGCCGGGGGTGTTGGTGGCCCAAAGCTGTCCCGGGGTGTGGGGAAAGCGGTAGCGATGCAGGTCGATCTTGGTGTAGGTTACGTTGTTCACCGTCACATCCGGCACGGAAGGATGGGGATGCTGGTATTCAAAGGTGAAAACCCCGTCCCCGTGCGAACTGTTCGGCCCGTCATCGCCCAAAGCGGCCATGGCCGCGTAGATCCAGATGCCGCCGAAGCCCGTGTCGGAACCGGAGGTGCCGTGCACGCGCAGCGAATCGATCGGGTCCCGGTAACCATATTTTACCACGATCGATTTTTCGGCAACCAGGCCCACCACGTCGGTGCGGTTGGATATGGGGCTGGTGCCCGGAGTGGTGTTCACCAGGGTGATGTCAGCCAGAAGAAAGAGGGTGTCGCCGCAGCCCCAGGTTTGGTAAGAACCGAAGTTACCCTTGAGCCAAAGTTTGTTGTGCACCCACTTGGAGGTGTTCAGGGCGGTGCCGTTGTTGAAGAATGACCAGACGGTGTCGCGCACGTCGTATTGATTCTGGTACAGATAAGTGTCCGGGTCCACGGGCGGATAGGGATTGTGCACGTCCGCGTATTGGCGGTAGGGGTCCTGAATGTCGCCCAGATAGGCGGTGTAGCCGGCGCCTTCCACATCCACATACATGATGTGGTCTGGATCGAAATAGGCGGGGCCCACAGTGTTGCCCCTCCGGCGGATGCTGGAGGCTTCGTCCGGGAAAATGGTGTAGGCGTAGCCTTCCGAGAGGCCGCCCTGGAAAACCTCGCTCTCAGAATAGGAGCCGGAGAACGAGATCACCTCCCCGTTGGTGGAAACCCAGCCGTAGAAGATCGGCCAGCCGTTGTTCACGCCACCGGAGGTCTTCTTGATCCAAATGTCGGTGTTGCTGTGCACGCGGCCGTGGAGGATGTCCGGGCCGTGAAAGTAAACGTTGGTGGCGTTGGGTGATTCGTCGGTGTCCGTGAAATACATGTATTTGGCAAAAGTCTCGGTTTCCAGGGTGTAGATGCCATATTTGCGGATCAGGGAAAACTTGGGGTTCATCATCGCCGTTTGCCCGATCCCGGATTTGGAACGGACCAGCGATTTGACCTGGGTCTGCTGGGCCTGGTCGCCCATCACCACGTCGTCCGTGATAATGTTCAGTCCGCCCTTGGAGAGCAGCGATTGGATCCTGAAAGTCTTGCGCATCGCCGAGTTCACGATCTCCACGCTGCGTTCGGAAGTGCGCACGGGAATGAGCACGGTGCCCATCTTCTGCGCGATCTTCTGGCCGCGGTAGGCCTCGCTGCGCAACAGGATCATGCTTTGGAAGCCCTCAAAATCGAACTGGAAAGCCACCACGTCACGCATGGCCAGGCTGGACAGGGTGAATCCGGACATGACCCCGATCACCGCCAGCAGCATCGCGATGGCGATGTTTCCGCTGGGACGCTGGAACATCTTAAACATGAAACCTCCCTTTCAGGAATTTTGGCTTACTCATTTTTTTACCATCTTGGTGGTGAATTTCACCGCACGGAACTTGTCCTCGCCGGTCCTCACCCGCGCGTGCAGTTCCACCTGCACGGCCAGCACGTCCTGATCCGGATTGACCTTGGTGAACAAAAATTTGTCCACGATCATGTCATCCAGGTTTTCCTGTTTGGGAAAGATGTACAGCGGCGAGGCCACCTGAACTCCCCGGTGCACGTAGGTGCAACGCACCGCCCCGTCGTAGAGGTAAAAGTGCGCGTAATCTGGCGTTTCCAGGCCTTTGTCCGTGGGCGGGGTGACGCGCAGTCCGGTGGCGGAGTTGGTGGTGGTGTTGGTGAGCCGCAGCCTCAGGGCGTTGGCCACCCCATAATATTCCATGTCCTGCACGTTGCCCACCGGCACGCCGTTCTTGATCTGGTTAAGGCAGTCCAAGGCGTCCTTCTGCAGCTCGGCCCAGGCGGTGAGTTCCCGGTATTTGCTGAAAAAGGTGCCAATGCCCACCGCTGCCACAAAGATCAGCATCACCGAGATCGCCATTACCACGATAAGCTCAGCTAAGGTAACGCCGCGTTGGCGGCCGAGCAGTGAGTTTCTAAAAGTTTCGTTGGTATTCATATTATTCAGGGGATGAAATAGTCTTCCCGCATGCGGATGTAGCGTTCGTTCCGGGAGCCGGGATCGATCCACCTGAAGGTTGCCTCCAGCTGTATGTAGTTCAGCAACTGCTCGTTGGATGTTTCCTGGGCGTTGCGGCTCACGATCGTCATGTTGCCGCGCACAACGCGGTCCGGGTTGTTGTCGTCGAGGACATACTGCTTGTTCACCTGCAGTTCGAAGGGTTTGCTGCGCGAATGGCGGTAATATTCCATCTCCAGCTCTCCTGTGACCAGCAGGGTGGCCACCCGGTCGCGGTAATTGGTGAGGAGTTGCCGCTCCGCGTAAACGATGCCGATGTACACGGTGACGATCATCACCGCGAGCACGGCCACCACCGCCAGGGTTTCCAAAAGGGTGATGCCGCTTTGCCTGCTGAGCAGGCCAAGCGGCTTCACCGTGCTTAATTCATGTTCATGCATCAGTTAAATCCCGCGCCGGAGGCGAACTGCTTGGGATTTTCGGCAAATTCCTCCGCGATGGTCCTTTCCACCAGGTTGTTCATCACCAGGTTGTAAAGCGACTGGTCGCGGGTTTGCATGCCTTCCTTGGTGCTGGCCTGAATGATCGAGGGGATCTGGTAGGTCTTTTCCTCGCGGATCAGGTTGCGCACCGCGGTGTTGGCCACCATGATCTCCAGGGCGGGCACCCGGCTCTTGCCGTCCTTGGTGGGCAGCAATGTTTGGGAGAGCACGGCTTCCAGGGATTCGGAGAGCATCGAGCGCACCTGCTGTTGCTGTTCCTTGGGGAACATGTCGATGATGCGGTCGATGGACTTGGTGCAACTGCCGGTGTGCAGGGTGGCAAAAACCAGATGGCCGGTTTCGGCGGCTGTCAACGCCAACGACACCGTCTCCAGATCGCGCATTTCGCCCACCAGGATCACGTCCGGGTCCTCACGCAGAGCGCTTCTCAGCGCCGCCGTGAAACTCCAGGTGTCGTGCCCCAGCTCGCGCTGGTTGATCAGGCTGTTCTTGCTTTTGTGCACAAACTCGATGGGGTCTTCCACCGTGATGATGTGGCAATAGCGGTTGTCGTTGATCGAATCGATCATCGTGGCCAGGGTGGTGGATTTGCCGCTGCCGGTGGGGCCGGTCACCAGGATCAGTCCCTTTTCCTTGTGCGTAAGCTTTTTCAGGATGTCCGGCAGATGCAGTTCATCGTAGCTTTTGATCTCGTTCGGGATCACGCGGAAGGCGCAGGATATCCCGTTGATCTGATGGAATGCGTTCACGCGGAAGCGCACGTCGTTGCTGAGCTTGGTGGAAAAGTCGATCTCCAGGTGTTCCTTGAACATTTCCTGCTGGACTTCGTTCATCACCCCAAAGACCAGGGTTTCCACCTCTTCCACCGACAGGATGGGTAGGTTCAGCCTTTTCATCTTGCCGTTCACGCGCACCATGGGATGCGCGCCGGCCGCGATGTGCAGGTCCGAGGCCCCGGCTTCCGCCGTGAAGCGTAACAATTCGTGGATAGTCAAGTTGATCCCTCCAGGTTACTCGGTGTCGGCTTCCACTCCTTCCGTGTTCGGATCGGTGAACTGGTCCACACCATAACCGTGGAACTTGCCTTCATCAACGTCGAACCACACCTGTTTGTCCGGTCCGCCGGGGAATTCTTCTTGGGATGTGGCGATGTACTTTTTGGGTGGGTTGCCGGTTACTTCAAACTTCCAATACCGGGTGGTGCTGGCGTCGAGGTTGGTTTCCTTTAGGGCGCGCTCAATGGTGTAATCCTGAGTGCTGCCATAGGTTTGGGCGTAAACTTTATAGGTGTTGCGGATGGCGCCAATGGCGGTCTGAGCTTCCGCGGAACGGGACTTCTCCACGTAGCGCATGTAGATCGGAACGGCCAGGGCTGCCAGGATGGCGACGATGATCACCACCACAAGAACTTCGATAAGGGTGAAACCCTTCTGGTTTTTCAGTTTCCTGAGCATTTGTATTTCCTCCTTGCGGAACTTTTTTTCAGGTTGCTTTCACGTTTGCACGTTGCGTGCCAATTCTCAGGGAAATTTCCATATCCATGAGATTCCAATAAATATCTTGACGCATTCTTGTCCAATCTTTTTTTTGCATCTGCTTTAAAATCACTCAGATTACTTAAGGAGATAAACATGCATTTATCGCGTTGGCTTACATTCGCCCTGATCGTGGCTGTGGGCATTGCCACCTGTTTCGCGGAAGAGACCGCCCCCACCGAACTCAAAAACCAGAACCGGCTCAACGAAGCTGACGTCCTCGCCGAATGGGACTCAGGAGTGATCACCCGCAAGGACCTGGACGCCAAGATCTCCCACCTGCCTGTGAACCAGCAGGGCCGCTACCGCACCGTGGAAGGGCAGACCCAGGTGCTGGACATCATGGCCGTCGAAGAGGCCTTCATGGCCAAAGCGATCCAGCTGGGGGTGGACAAGGACCCGGAAATCCTCAAGCTCATCGAGGCCGGAACCCGCCAGTTCTTCATCCAGGAATACTACAAGCGCAACGTGAGCGACCTCGTGATCGTTACCACAGCCGACAAACAAAAATACTACGACGACAATAAACAGGCCTTCTACGATTTTCCCAATGTAACCATCAACTACATCCAAACCAAGGATGAGGCTGATGCCCTCGCCGCCATCGCCGAGATCAAGGCCGGGAAAAGCTGGGCCGAAGTTTCCGACGCCTACAGCATCAACGCCTATGCCAAAGGGATCAAGGGCGTGGTCAAAAACATCCGCCTCAACGGCAACATCCCCGGCGTTGGCAACGATCTCGTGCTGGAAAAACACATCGCCGATTCCCAGCCCAGCCCCACCGAAGTCTATGGACCCTTCAAAACCAACAGCGGCTGGCATGTCTTCCAAACCCTGGATTACAAGGCCGGACGCCAGAAACCTGTCGAGGAAGTGATGCCCGAGCTTGACCAACGCGCCCGCCCGGGAGTGGAAACCAGGCTGCTGAACGAACTCACCGGCCGCCTCAAAACCAAGTACTCCGTGGCGGTGGATACCTCCCGCGTTGGCGAGATCGACCTCAAGGACCGCGCCAAAAACGAAGCGATCTTGGACCTCAACCTCATCTCCTCCACCAATCCCGACCTCAACATCACCGTGGCCACCCTCCTGGACCGCTATGCCCAGCTCTCGCAGCAGGAACAGCTCTTCTTCAGCAAAGGCGAGGCCGCCCAACAACTGCTGGACCAGGAACTCATCCGCAGCCTGCTCTACGCTGACGCCAAGGAGCAAAATTACACCCAGTACCTGGCGGACAACCCCGATTTCGAGCAGATGAGGCGCTACTACATCCTGAACAAGGCCTTCCGCCAGCTGGTGGTGGATTCCATCCAGATCAGCAGCGAGGAAGCAAAAGCCTATTACGACGAACACATCGGCGAATACACCACTCCCGCCCACCGCAAGATCGAGGTCCTTTGGTTCACCGATGCCGGTGAGGCGGAAACAGCCCGCGGCAAGTATGACCTCTACGCCGGTTTCAACGACCAGACGCGCATCGACAAGCTCATAGCCGATAAATCGACCAAACCTCAGCTCAATGTGCTGCAAAACATCTACGACAACGGCATCATCACCGGCGTCGGACCCGATCAGGCTTTCTGCGACATGGTCTGGGACAACCCTGTCGGCTACATCAGCCCTGTCTTCACTGCCGCCAGCGGCGACATCCTCTTCTTCCGCACTCTGGAAGAAACTCCGCCCACCGCGCAAAGCTTCACGGAACTGGAACCCCGCATCTACGGAATGCTCAAGAACCAGCGCCAGACCACCCAGCAGGAAACGGTCACGCAAGAGCTCTTCGAAGAATTCAACATGGTGAAATATCCCGAAAAGCTCAGCCTGGAACTGAAAGCCGAAGACCTCTTCACCATGGCCGACAACTCTGCCCGCCAACGCAATTTCAAGGATGCCATCTCTTTCTACGACCAAATCATCAAAAATTTCGCCAACGGCGCCGACGACTACCGCGCCTCCTTCATGAAGGCCTTCCTGATCGCCGAGGAACTCAAGGACGAAGCCCAGGCCCTCCAGCTCTTCAAGGACTTCCTGATCAAATATCCCAGCGGCGAACTCAACGAATCCGCCCAGTTCATGATCGACTCCCTGGAAGGCAACGCCGTTCTCGAGATCGAGGAATAAACAAACCCCCAGCTATCCGAAGATAATCAGCCCCGCTCCGGCGGGGTTTTTTGCTTGCGCCAAAGCTGTTTGCTGCCGCCAAAGCCGTCATGCCGGCGCGGCATCATGGTATCCGGCGGGTCCTGGCTTCCAGCGAACGCTGCGAGCATGGACTACAGCAATTGTAACCGGCCGAGGTGGCTGTCGTCCGGGAAAGAACAGGCTGGCTTTGTCACCAGATGGTCCCAGACGCGTATCATGCAGGGAGGGCGGGATATATCTGCCGTCGTCAATGCTCTTTCTTCGCTCGACGCCAGCGCCAGCATCCAGGCAGAGCCTCGCAGAGGCGGCAGAACGATAGCGAGGGTGTGAAGTGAGCGCAGCGAGCGGAACCCCTCGTCACGCGAAGCCCCAACCCCACACAGAGCCTCGCAGAGGCGGCAGAACGATAGCGAGGGTGTGAAGTGAGCGCAGCGGGCGGAACCCCTCGTCACCCGAACCCCCAACCCCAGGCAGAGCCTCGCAGAGGCGGCAGAACGATAGCGAGGGTGCGTGAGCGCAGCGGGCGGAACCCCTCGTCACCCGAACCCCCAACCCCAGGCAGAGCCTCGCAGAGGCGGCAGAACGATAGCGAGGGTGCGTGAGCCCCTCGTAACGCGGCAGAACGATGATTAATGAAAATTGCCACCACCCCACCCCAAAACGCGGTGCGTTTCGGGGTGGGGTGGTGGCCTTGGAAAAAGGTTTGATATACTCTGTGTACGAGGGATTCCGCCGCGGCTGAGCCGCGCCTCCACACCCTCGCTATCGTTCTGTCGCCTCTGCGAGGCTTATTGGGGGTGGCCCGATCCGCCTTACAAGGGGGCTTACACACCTTCGCTATCGTTCTGCCGCTTCTGCGAGGCTTTACCTTAACGGATATCGCCCTGTTAACCCCATTTCATTATTTTTGGGGGGGGGGTGAAGGCAGGGGAATTATTGGAATTATGGGAAAAATTGGCGATCGACCCATCGGTGGTGGGCAGAGGCCGGAACCACGCAACAACATGGGCGGTCGCGTCCTAAAGCCAGATCGGTCGGGCCTCGAAGGCCTCCCGCCCGATACCCGCACTTGAGGCGGGGATCAGGCGGGAGGCATAAGCTTGGTGAACTTCCCATAATACTGGAGGAAGCATCGCCGGAATAGCTGTTATCGGCTGGGGGCTTTGTTCTACAGGTCCTTGGAATAGAGGCGGAATTTTTTGTAGATCTCGGCGCCGGTGCGTTCCATTTCGGCGCGCACGAGGGTGTTTTCCTCCATCTCATGGTGGCTGTCCATGATCTTGAAGCCAGCGGCGGCGGCGGTTTTAAGCTGGGCGTAACCCATCAGGATGTCCACGCCTTTGCCGCGGAATTCGGGTTTGACGGCTCCGAGATAATTATCCAGCTGGGTGGTTTTCTTGGAAGCGTTCATGATGTACAGGAAGCCGAGGGGAAAGAGGCGTCCGCGGGCCTTGACGATCCCGGGTGAAAAGTTGGGAATGGAGACGATGAAGCCGACCACTTCGCCTTCGGGAGTTTCCACCACCTTGATGAAGCGGGGTTCCAGCAGGGGCATGTAGCGTTTGGCCAGATGGTCCACATCGTGGTCGCTGAGGGGGGAATATCCGTAGATGTCCACGAAGCAGTCGTTCATGAGCTTGAAGATGGGCCGGATGTAAGCTTTGAGCTCTTTTTTGGCCGTGAATTCCTTCAGGCGGAAGAGGGTGCTGCGGCTGGCGCGCTCGAACATCTTTTTGTACAGCGGGGTCATCGTCTTCACGATGTCCAGCTTGTAAACGAACCAGTCAAGTTCCTTGCCGTAGCCGAGCTGCTCCAGAAACTGGTTCATCACGGGGGTGTTCTGATAACAGGCAAGGGTGGGATTCTCGTGGTAGCCCATGAAGATGAGGCCTTCGGGATCTTCCTCGGTGAAGCCCATCGGGCCCACGATCCTGGTCATCCCGCGTTCTTTGAGCCAGTTTTCCGCGAAGCCCACCAGCGCTTTCACCACCTCGAGGTCGTCGATGGCCTCAAACCAGCCGAATCGGCCGGTCTTCACCTTCGCGTATTCGTTGTATTTGCGGTTGATGATGGCGGCCACGCGGCCCACGCACTTGCTGTCCTTCCAGGCCAGCATATACACGGTTTCGCAGTAGCTGAGGGCGGGGTTCTTCCTGGGATTGAGCACGGCTTTGTCGTCATCATAAAGCGGCGGCACCCAGCCGGGGCGGCCGGCGTTGATCACTTCGGGCAGGTACACAAAGCGTTTCATGTCGCGGGGGGTCTTTACTTCGGTGAGCGTAACGGGCATGGTCCATCCTTTGTGGGCAAGTAATTTAAGAGTTCAGGAACTTTGGCGGAAAGGCGCCCATCCTGTCAAGGGAAAATCCGCGCAAGAAAATCCTTGCCAAAAAGCCGGGGCCGGATTTTGTGGCTTTTCTGAGATAAATCTTTAAGGAACATAACACTATGGCAACCATGTCCGACATCCGCAACGGGATGATCATAGAATTCAAGGACGACCTCTGGGAAGTGGTCGAATTTTTGCACGTGAAACCGGGCAAAGGCCCCGCGTTCATGCGCAGCAAGCTCAAAAACGTTCGCACAGGCAAGGTTGTGGACAACACCTGGCGCGAAAGCGACAATTTCAACGAAGTGCGCGTGGAACGCCGCAAGATGGAATATCTCTATCGCGATGGTGAATTCTACGTGATGATGGATACCGAAACCTACGAACAGCTTACCGTTGACAGCCATGTGATCGGCGACCTGGCCAAGCTGATGATGGAAAACATGGAACTCACCATCATGTTTGCCCCCAGCGGCGAGATCCTGGGCCTGGAACTGCCTGTGAACGTGGTGCAGACCATCGCCGAATGCGAACCGAACGTGAAAGGCAACACCGCTTCCGGCAGTGGCAAAACCGCTTACACAGAAACCGGGCTACGGCTCATCGTTCCCTTCTTCGTGAACAGCGGAGACAAGGTGAAGATCGACACCCGCAGCGGCGAATATTTAGAAAGAGCGAACTAAACAATAACATATAAGGCAAGCGCCGCCCGGCGCGAGAGAGGAAACCATGGGAAAAGTTAAGAGCTTTGCCGCCAAACTGGCTCACGAGATATCCAACGAAGGCAAGATGATCTGCCCGGTGTGCAACACCGAGATCAAACAGGTCAAGGTCATTTCGAACCGCAAAAAAGGCAGCGAGGGCTGGACCCCGCGCTATGGATTTGCCAAAGTCTGCAAGTGCAACGAGGCGGATTTCCTGGCTGGTAAAACCCTGTAAGACAACAGCCAAGGCGATGACGCCGCAAATTGGACCCGCCTGGTCCGGCTTCAGCATTCCGGATGGGCGGGTTTTTTTATTGACAGGCTTTGGCGCGGCGGATTTATGGGTTTTGTGTTTCTTTATTTGGCGCCGCGCGTGGCGGAATGGGTTTATGTTTTTAAAAAATCTTGCAGTCAGGGAGAGCTTTTAAATGCTTTCAAGAACAAAACAGGCCTTGTGCCTGATCACGGCGCTCGCGCTGGCGGGCCTGCTGGGCGCTATGGTGCCTCCGCATCCGCGGCACGGCCATGTTCCGCCTGGTTACCGGTCCACACGGCTTTCGGTTTCCGAACTTGGCTCACTCCGGGCGGCGGAAACGCCCAAAGAGCTTCCCAACAACATTCTGGTGCTGAGGGTGCAGTTCAGCGACGTCCAGTTCATCTCCACCCCCCAGTATCCGGACCAACTGGCACACAATGAGGTCTTTTTCGACCGTTGGATGCTCCATCTGGGCGACTATTTCAACGACGCCTCCCACGGCGCCTACCAGCTGAGCTACACCCTGCATCCCAACGTCTTCACCCTGTCCCAACCCCTGGCCCATTACGGGCATGACGTGGCCGACACCACAGACGCGGGCCTGAAGGATTTCACGCAGGAACTGATCCAACTGGCCGATCCCGAGATAGATTTCAGCCAGTTTGGCGGCTTGATCGTCTTTCACGCCGGGGCGGGCCAGGAATCTGACATCAACGGCTACAACCAAGATGAGATCTGGTCCACCTTCCTCACCCGCGGACGGCTGCAACTCTGGTTTGACGAGGAAAACGACGCCTATCCTGGCTATCCGGCTGACGGAACCCACCTCACCAACATCGTGATCGTGCCGGAACACGAGTTTCAAGACTATTTTCCCAGTGAAGGCGAGGACAACGCCGAAGCCTACCTCTTCAGCATCTACGGTGTGCTGGCCCATCAGTTCGGCCACGTTCTGGGCTTGCCCAGCCTCTTTGACAACGATTCCAGCAACGGCAGTTCGCAGGGCATCGGCAACTGGGGCCTGATGGGAACGGGAATTTGGAACGCCAGCGGCTATGTTCCCGCGCAGGTAAGCCCCTGGTGCCGGACGCTGCTGGGCTGGGAAACACCGGTTACCATCACGGAATCGGCCGCCAACCTTTCCGTATCGCACTTCCTGAACCACATGCTGGTTTCCGACCGGGTTTACAAGATCCCCATCTCGGACAGCGAGTATTTCCTGGTGGAAAACCGCCAGCAGAACCCCGACGGCAGCCTCGATCCCTACAGCTTCCAGCCCAGCTACAGCTTCAACCTGCTGCCCGAAGGCGAGCAGGACTACTATGAAAACTATCCGGAACTGCCCTACTTCAATTTCATGGAAAACCGCTACAAAGGCAGTGAGTGGGATTTCATGCTGCCCGGCCTGGGCGGGCCCATCCCCACCGGCTCTTCCATACCCGTGGACGGTTCCGGGCTGCTGATCTGGCACATCGATGAGAACGTGATCGCCCAGAATTTCACCGCCAATTTCGACCTCAACACCATCAACGCCCATGCCCAGCACAAGGGCATCGACCTTGAGGAAGCCGACGGCATCCAGCATCTGGACGTCGCGGCGGCCGACCAGTACAAGTACGGCAGTCCTTACGACAGCTTCCGCGCCGGCAACAACGACTATTTCGGGATGCAATCCCACAACGGGATGCTCTCTTTGCCCACCGCGGCCAGCTATTACGGCGGCATCCCGGTGGAAATTTACGACATCAGCGCCAGCGGCAAGAACATGACCTTCTCCGTGAGCTTTGGCTGGAGGCTTTCCACCGGCTACAGCGGTGAGAACCACATCAACGCCTGCAGCGTGGATTTCGACGGTGACGGCGGCCCGGAGCTGGTTTATCCCCAGCCCGACGGAGCGATCCACATTTTCAAGGACGAGCTGCCCTTGCCGGGATTTCCCCTCTACCGCGACCCCATCGAATACACCTACGTCTGGGACGGCATCGATTTCTACTTTCCCATGCAGGTGGAAAACCTGGCCCGGCTCTACCGTTTGAGCTCCTCCGGAGGCGAATACTTGCACACCTTCGGAAACAAACGCTGGGCCACCCATCCCCTCAGCGACGATAACATTCTGTATCTGCCCCTGAACGACGTGAACTCCCAGGCCAGCTGGATCTACCAGTACGAGCCGGGCGAAGCCGGAGTGGACGCCCTGATTGAGTTTGAATACCCGATCATATCGAATCTAGCTTGGTTCCGCGACCAACTCTACATCCCTTCCCGGCAGGAAAGCATGTTCTGTGTCTGGCAACTGGCCCCGAATTACCCCATGATCGCTGATTGCCGCCTTCTGGACGTTCCTTCGGACTCCACCGTGGTGGCGGTTTTCGTGGCGCCGATCACTCCGCAGAACCCTTCCAGCCAGGGCGAGGTGATCGTCCAGTGCCTGAATTCCATTTACGCCTTTGACTCAAACAACAACCTCCTGCCGGGGTTTCCCTATGTTCACGATCTGCGGTCCACCGCGCCGCTGAGCATCGAGGACTGGGACGTGAACGGCACCCTGGACCTGCTCATTTCCTCCGACCGCGGTGTGGCGGTGATCGATTATGCCGGCTCGCGCATGAGCCCGGCTGCGCTCAATCTGGCCGCTTCGGATTCACTGGCCTTCAGCTCCGGAGTGCTGGCCGCGGACATCGATCACGACGGGAAAAAAGAGCTGCTCGGCTCCTTCGGGTTCAACCGGCTGCATTGCTGGGAAGATAATTTCCGCGCCAAACCCGGCTACCCTGTCTCCTTCGGGCGCCGCAGCCGCAACCTGCCCTTCATCGCCCCGGGGTCCGACGGCCTTATCTACGCCTGGCTGGCTTCGGACGACGGCTCCATCTACCGCCAGGCCTTGCCGGAAGCCTCCCTGGCCGACCTCCAGTCCGGCTGGAACGCTGAATACGGCTCCCTGCTCCGCCAGGCCAGCCGTGACGGCAGCGAATTCCCAAACCAGTATGAGACCACGGAACTTTTCGTGCCCGGCGAATTCTACATCTTCCCCAATCCCCTCAAATCCATCTACGCGCAACAACTCACCCTGAACGTCATGACCAGCCGCGACACCGCCCTGGAAGTAAAGATCTTCGATATCAACGGAAGCCTGATCTACCGCCAGTCCAGCACCGCCAAGGCCTGGCTGCGCAACCGCGATGTGATCGACCTCCCGGCGGACAGGCTACGCAGCGGCGTCTATATCTGCGTGGTCTCAGGCGACCGGGACTCCCGCAGCATCAAATTCGCGGTGGAAAAATAACGGAGCAAAACAGATGAAAAACCTACTCCTGACAATAGTTTTGGCGCTGGCCGCGTTTAGCGCTCTGCCGGCCGGAATCCATGGCCATGCTGGCGAATACGGCTACCAGTTCCTGGACGTGAGCAGCAATCCCGTGGCCCTGGGCCTGGCCGGTCGGGGCATCGGCAGCGGAAGTGACCTTGCGGCTTTCCTGCGCCAGCCTGCAGCCTCTGCCCTCAGCAGCCATCGCGCCCTGGGTGCCAGCCATATGCTCTGGCTGGAAGACACGGCCGCCAACAACCTCTACTACTCCGTTTCCGACCGCAGGACCCACTTCGGCCTGGCCCTGCGCACCCTGGATTACGGCGTGCTGGAGATCCGCGACGAAAACGGCGAACTGCTCGGCAGCTATTCACCCCTGAATGTGGATCTGTTGGGAAACTACGCCCTGCGGGTCTCACCCTCGCTTTACGCCGGGATCAACGCCGGGATCGCCTATGAAAAGCTGAACACCGATTCCAGCTATGGCCTCCACACCGATCTGGGCATCACCTGGCTCACACCCGTGCAAGACAGCAGATTCAACCTGGCCGTGCGCAACCTGGGCTTTTCCTCCGCCATGAACGAGGAACGCACCCTCTTCCCCGTAAGCCTGGAAATGGACCTCAGCAAGAAATTCGAGCTGGGGGAAAACTCCATCGAAGTGGAACTGAGCGGGATCAAGGCCATAGACGAAAACTGGAAGGGCGCTCTAAGCGCGGAGTTCAACCTCCACGGCCTGGCCCTGCTGCGCGCCGGCTATAAGATCAACCACGACGCCGAGGACCTCACAGCCGGCCTGGGCCTGCGCTGGAAAAGCCTGGGCATCGACTATGGCTGGGCCACGTTTTCCAGCCAACTCAGCGACGTGCATTCCCTCGGCCTCAGCTACCATTTCTAAGCGATGAACATGAGCTCCAAACATATTTTCCCCTTGCTGGCGCTGCTGCTGATCACCACGCTGCTGCCGGCCTTGAATCTAACTCCGGGCCAGCTGATCGTGAAAACCAGCCAGCCCCTGGACCCCAAATCCAACCGCACCGGGCTAGCTGAGTTCGACGCCTGGCTGGACACTCACGGCGCCCTGAGCCTGGCCCCGATCACGGGCATGCACCAGCCCGGGTATTTTCTGGTCGATCTGGCCCTTGAACCGGACTGGCAAGCCCTGCGCGGCGAAATGCCGAGCTTTCCCGGCATCGAATACATCCAGCCAAACTACCTGTCCAGCTTCCACATCGAACCCAACGACCCCCTCTATCCGGAACAATTCCACACCGTGGTGGCCAATCCCCAGGCCTGGAATTATTCCACCGGCAGCTCCCAGGTGGTGGTGGGGATCATCGACTCCGGCTGCCTCATCAACCATCCGGACCTGAGCGCCAACATTTACATCAATGCCGGCGAAGACCCCGCGCTGGGGCTGCACGACAACGGCATCGACGATGACGGCAACGGCTACATAGACGACTGGTGCGGCTGGGATTTCTCGGACGCGCCGGAACTTTCGGATACCGCAGTGGGCGATTACCTTGACCAGGACAACGATGTGGAGGACGAAAACTTTCACGGCACCCACGTCTCCGGGATCGTGGGTGCGGTGGGCAACAACGGCATCGGCGTGAGCGGTGTATGCTGGAACGTGAAGATCATGCCCATCCGGGCGGGATTTCGCACCACCGCCGGCCAGGGCTACCTGCAGGATGACGACGCCGCCGCCGCCATCATCTACGCCGCCGACAATGGCTGCCACGTGCTCAACCTCAGCTGGGGCGACCCAAACTACTCTCCCATCATCAGCGACGCCTGCAACTACGCCCATTTCAAGGGCGTGACCATCGTGGCCTCAGCCGGCAACGATCCCGGGCCCGTGCTCAGCTATCCCGCCAAGCTGTCCAACGTGATCTCTGTGGGCGCTATCAACCGCAACCGCAACATCGCCGGATTCTCCAGCTACGGCCCGGACCTCGATCTGGTGGCCCCGGGCGAAATGGTGCTCAGCACATACAAAACAGACTTGGGAGAAGAATACTTCCTGCAAAGCGGAACCTCGATGTCTTCGCCGTATGTGGCCGGAGCCGCGGCTCTGTTGCTGTCTTTGCATCCCAACCTCTCTCCGGACGAAGTGCGCGCCCGGCTGCTCACCTCCACCGATGACCTCGGCACCCCCGGTTTTGACCTCTACTACGGCCACGGGCTGCTCAACACCAAAAAACTGCTTGAAAACACCCAGCCGCCTCTGGTTTACATCGACCAGCCGCTGGACCACTCCGGCATCACGGGCAGTGTGGACATCACGGGAACTGTGGCCGGAAGCGATTTCTTTCGCTACAGCGTGATGTACACCAACGCCAAGGTGCCCACCATTCTGGACTGGTATGATGTGCAGACCCACCAGAACTATCCCTCTCACTATCTCCAGCAAGTTCAGAACGGCGTTTTGGCCCATTTCCACATCCCCGAAGCCTTTGCCGAGGACCAATACACTGTAAGGGTGCAGTATGAAAGCACCGCGGGCAAGAAATTCAACTACTTCCGCACCTTCATCTACGACCGCACCGCCCCCATCCTGAGGGACGAGTCCGTGATGGGCTTCAGCCGCTACGACGGACAAAACCTGCGCTACTACGTTTCGGCGGTGTTCAACGAGTTTGTGCGCACCGAGCTTATGCTCACCGATTCCGCGGGTACGCAGTACAGCATCTACGGCGCCCTGATGGACAGCACGCACGTTTGGGCGATCCCGCCCCAGCTCCCGCAGGGCCCCATCAGCATTCAGATCAGGGCCAGCAACATCAGCAACGCGGATTACCTCTCCCCCGTCATGCCCGATTTTCTGGACATCAGCTACGAAGTGGTGCCCAGCTACGGTTACAGCTGGCAGCAGGTCGGCGAACCCCGCGTGCCGCTGAACTTCACCTACGATTATGACGCAGACGGTTACAAGGAATACATTGCCATGGACCTGCCCAAAACTGGATACGGCGGGGTCTTTGTCTATCAGCCCCAGGCCGGCGGGCATGTGCTCAAGCACTCCTTCAACGATTCCTTCTGGCTGCTGGGCGCGGGCAACACCAACGACCTGGGCCAGGAGATCCTGATGCTCAAAGGCGAAACAGCGGTGCTGATGGAAAGCCAGCTCACCAGCACCTATCCGAACCTGCCGCTCTGGGAGGACACCTCCATCACCGGAGGCGTGATCGCGGATTATTCCCGCGACGGCATCGGCGACCTCCTGCTGGTGAAGATCCTGCCCACCAAACGCGTCATTCAGGCCTATAAACGCTCCGGGAACACCTTCGAGGCCAAAAACCAGCTCGACAACGACTCCGAAACGGACTTCTACAACACCTTCGTCCCCACCATCACTGTAAAGAACTTTGACAATGACAACTATCTTGACATCCTCACCGCCGATACTGACGGCGACGTGATGATCTATGAGATCCGCAACGACAATTTGCACGAACTGGCCTGGAGCCACAGGATGCCGATCGGCAACACCTACAGCATCGCCAGCGGCGATTTCGACGGCAACGGCCGCCAGGATTTCTTCATCGGCGGATATTACAAGGACAACCTGGACCCCAACCAGAACTTCTGGTACTTTGAAGGTTTCAGGAACGTTTCCAACAACAACTACACCAGCATGGGCTCCATCATGTTCAATGAAGTCACCTCTCAAAACGCCGTTCTGGCCCATGATCTGGACAACGACGGCAAGGACGAGCTCATCCTTGCCATCGCCCCCAACCTCTACACCGTCAAGTATGTGGACGGCGAATTCAAGCCCCAGTTTTACGGCCAGAGCTTCCGCAACTATGCCCTCATGGCTTACAAGGACGCCAACAACCGCTCTTATTTCCTCACCAACTACGAGGTGGAGCCGGATTCCGTGATCTTTGTGGAATGGACCTCCGAAGACCCCTTCACCGGCCCGTCCACTCCGGCCAATTTCCAGGCCCGGGCGCTGGACGGCAACACGGTCCATCTCTCCTGGATCGACAACGGGGCGCAGTTCTACCGCCTTTACCGGCGGGATGAGGATGGCCAAACAGTTGTTCTGGACGATGTTACGGCTGATTTTTACATGGACCTGCAGGTGGAGGCCGGGGCCACCTACACCTACGCCGTCACTGCCTGTGACCCGGCTTACGCGCCCATGGAGAGCGTCCCCACGGTCTGGCAGGACGTTGTTCCCTACGACGCGCCCCAGGTGAGCAGCGTCACCATGACCGGCTCAAACACCCTGCTGATCAGCTTCGACCAGCCCATGTCCGGCCAGATCCTGAATCCCAATCTCTACCACGTCAGCCACGGCATGGGCCGGCCTTCCTCTGTGAACAGCACCGCGGCCCATTACGGCGCCCAGCTTTTCTTCAACCGCCAGTTCCCAGCCATCGATGAGAGTTTCACCCTCACCCTCAGCAACATCATCAGCGCGCAGAACATCCCGCTGGACCAGGTGGAGTACACCTTCAACTGGCAGCAGGACACCGTGGCCCCCGGCGTGGTGGAAGCTTTGGTGCTGGCAGACCAGCAGACCGTGCGGATCAGCCTCAGCGAAGCCATCGCAGCGCAAAACCCCAACCCGGAACTCATCGACCACTACATCCTCCACAACCATTCCAACGATCCCGACAACGCGATCGTTAGGGTTGTCCACGAGGAAAACGCGGTGCTTATCCACCTTGCCCACAAGGTCCGCTACGGCTCTTCAGCTTACACGATCACCGTCCATAATCTCCGCGACCTGTCCGGAAACCTGATCTCGCCCCAAAACAACGTCGCCCGCTTCTATCTGGTGAACAACCACGACCTCAAACACCTGGTGGTCTATCCCAACCCCGTGCGCGCGGATTCCAAACAGTGCAGCCTCATCAATTTCCCTTCCGGAAAAACCGGCAACCTGCGCATCTACGACAGCGCCGGCAGCCTGGTCCGCACAGCCGCCATCGGACCCTTCGATCCTGTGGTCAACAACGTTGACTGGAGCTGGGACCTGAAAAACAACAACGGCCTCAAAGTGGCCTCCGGCGTGTATTTCTATGTGGTGGAAATGGACGGTAAGACCGCCCGCGGCAAAATAGCGATCATCAACTAAGCGATTATCGCCCGGAACCAGGCCTCATCAGCGCTCCGGGTATAAAGTGACACCCAAACATGCAAATGGGTTTCCACTGTCTAAGTACACGTAACTGTTCATAGAATTGTGAGATGGATAGGACTGGGTTCAGGCTGTGTCATGGTACTATTTGGACGTTTTGGAGGTTTTGGTGTAAGGGTTGTTACAATGTTTATCTCATTTCGTAGAGCCATAACTGAAGTGCCAGGGGGCAAATCAGGGTTAAACACTGACTCCGATCAGCGTCTATGAATCCTACGAAAGTCTTTATTGAGGGGTTTTTCCTTGTTCCTCCTATCTTAGAATACAGATTTTCTTGGTTGTGGCAGAACTACTGTTATATACAACCCTTAGAATGTATAAACCATTGGCTACATTGGGGACAGGCATAGTGAGGGTTGTCCCGTTTAGCACTTCCCCGATATGTCCGACGCTGCTGACCTTTTCTCCTCTTATATTATACAATTCCAAGCCACTCGGCAGGTATTTCTTATTGCCTGGCCCAGTTAAAGTTACATTGATATTATCCGTAGCACGCAGAGGGTTGGGATAAACATTCAGCTCCCAGCCTGGTTCGGCTTCAACTGGATCATCAATTGCGACCACCGTGTCTGATAATGCCGCATTGCCAGAATAGATAAACACTCTTCCGGTGGCAATTTGTGGAGCCGAATAGAACATAGGAGCTGAAACCGCCAGGTCACACAGTCCATCTCCGTTAAAGTCTCCCGCTGCTTTGGCATACCCATACTGCCTGGTGCCGTAGTCACTTGGCGGGTACTGGTACAAGTCAATTAACCCATCCATGTTGGGTCCGCCCACCCAGATGCCAACCTCTCCCTGATAGTAATTGATTTGATACGTCGATCCGATCACGTCGTCATAACCGTCTCCGTTCAGATCACCGTAAATAAATGGATTACTAACATTACGGTCTGGGTTGAACCATTCATGGTAGGGTGGGTTATTATAAATCAATTCCAGATCATTGACCGGCGTCAGATCTGTTCCCCCAAACCACACTTTACCCACATACGACTCAAAATCCGCAAATCCATCGTTGTTCAAGTCGCCTAATGGACTTGCACTTCTTGCGGTTATAATATTAGTGTTTTCCGATATCACCAGGCTATCTACTTGTGGAAAATTCGTGCTTCCATAATACAAGACTATCCTGCTGTTCATGTTTGTTCCTCCGGGAATACCATACTGGAGAAGGTAATCATCCACGTCGTCACCATTTACATCACCAAGCCCAATTGCCGACCTTGATACTGAACCATTAGTCGTTTCCGCAAGGGTTACAAATGGGGCATCGTTACCGGTCCAGATTATTAATCTATGGATATAAGGGTAACCCCAAAGCGGGCAGTGTATCACCAAATCATCCTTACCGTCTCCATTGATGTCGCCAAGCGGCCATGACACTATATAATCACTTACTTCATATGGAATGGTGATAGTCAAATCAGGTATCCCGGTGGGATTGGCCGTTCCGTAATAGACTGCGATCACACAAGCAGGATCTACAGGCAGGGTGGTTACCAGATCGTCAATCCCATCGCCATTGATATCGCCTCCATTATAAGGACCAGCCGGATATAGTTCCCAATTCTGCGTTCCCTCCATCACGAAATCCGGGACATTGTCCATATTCGGGCCGCCCCAATAGAAATAGATTTTCCCCCAACATTGCATGCTGTTGTACACTCCGTTGGGATTCCAGTAGGGGGCAGAAACAATCACATCATCGTAGCCATCGCCATTGTAATCCATTGAGACTACCCGTTCTCCAAACCAGGAGCCATTGAATTCCCCGTACAGGGTGTTCATCAGGTCCAGGTGATCTATGGCGCTTAACTGCAATGTAAGAAACATAATAACAGCCACCATGACAATAAATAATCTCATTGTTCCTTCCCAAGGTTTGTCATTTACCTTAAAATACTCTGGTGAGATCTGGGCAAATGTGTCAACTAGAATATTTCCTTATCGGCTCCTGTGATCATTACGGGATAAATACGGGATCAATACGGATTTCATCCGTATTGATCCCGTATTTATCCCGTATTGATACTGGGGGCGAAATGGGGAAAACCGAATCGGGGCCAGCTTCCGCCCAAGCTCAAAAAACCGCGTCCCAGCCAGATGGCGGAACGCGGAATGCTTATCGTGGCCGGGGGTTGGTCCACCCGGATCAGCTTAACTGAACTTGGAAGTGATATCCTCCAGGCCGGGCAGTCTGAAAACCTTGAACTGGTCGATGCGCATGTCCGGATCGGCCTGGGTTTCCACCTGGTCCTTGTAGGCGCTGAAATAGCCGCTGTTGTTTTTGATGTGTTCCAGTAGTTCCGGGTGGACCACTATGCGGAGTTTCTTGTTGCGGATGAAGTAGTCCGAGCGGCTCAGCCAGCGGTGGATGCGCATCAGCATGGTATCCTTGGAAACCACGCGGCCGCTGCCGTTGCAGGTGGGGCAGGCGTCGGAGAATTTGGCGATGAGGGTGGAGCGCATGCGCTTGCGGGTTACCTCCACCAGGCCGAGTTCGGTGAAGTTATAGACCTTGTTTTTGGCGCGGTCGCGCTTGAGCCCTTTGCGCAGGGTTTCCAGAACTTCCTGTTTGTTTTGTTCGTTCACCATGTCGATGAAATCGATGATGATCACCCCGGAGAGGTCGCGCAGCCTGATCTGGCGGGCCGCCTCGGCCGCGGCCTCAACGTTGGTTTTCTTGATCGTTTCCTCATAATGGGTTTTGCCGGTGAAGCTGCCGGTGTTGATGTCGATGGCCACCAGGGCCTCGGTTTGTTCGATCTTGATGTTGCCGCCGCTAGGCAGATAGATGCGGGAGTGGAAGATGGTGTCGATCTTTTTTTCGATGCCCCAGGCGTCGAAGATGGGCGAATCCTCTTTGTAGATCTCCACGGCGGGGATGAGGTCCGGTGAAAAGTCCTCCAGATGGCGGATGATGCTCTTGGCGAAGGCTTTGTCGTCGATCACCAGGCGGTCCACGTTATCGCCGAAAAGGTCGCGGATGAGGTAATTTTCCAGGGCGTTTTCCTCGAAGACGCAGACGGGGCCTTTGAGGTGCTTGATCTGTTTGTCGGTGAGCTTCCAGGTTTTCACCAGGGCGTTGTATTCGTTGCGCAGATCGTCCTCGTCGCAGCCCTCGGCCTCGGTGCGCACGATCAGTCCATGATCCGGGTCCTTGAAGGAAGTGAGCAGGTTGCGGATGCGGTTGCGTTCGTTTTGGCCGTAGATCTTGCGGGAGATGGCGATCTTGTGTTTGTTGGGGAAGAGCACCAAGTATTTGCCCGGAATGGAGATCTGGCCGGTGAGGCGAGCGCCTTTGCTGCCGATCGGCCCTTTGTGCACCTGCACCACGATCTCCTGGCCGGATTTGAGCAGGTTGCCGATCTGGGAGGAATCCTTGGGATTGAATCTGGGGCGCTGTTTTTCGTTTTCAAAGATGTCCAGGAAATCGAGCACAATGTCGGAATAGTGCAGAAAGGCGGTGCGTTCCAGCCCGATCTCGATGAAGGCGGCGCCCATCCCGGGCAGCACGTCTTTCACGAAGCCCTTGTAGATGTTGCCAACGATGTTTTGCTTGTCCTTGCGCTCAACGAAGAGCTCCACCAGTTTGTTGTCCTCGAGCACGGCCACCCGTTTTTCCAGGGGGTGCACGTTCACTATTATCTCGGTATTGAATTTATCTTTTCTCATGGTTAAACTTCCTGTGGGTCGGGTCCGGCGGCGCCCTAATTCAGTTCCAGCGGGCAGAAATAAAGCCACTGGCGGGGTTTCAGGGTGTCGCGCAATGTGGCCAGCAAACGTTCTTCCAGGCTGGCTTCGCGGTATTTGAGCAGGGAGGCCGCGCTGCGGAACAGGCCGCGGTCGCGGAACAGCTCCCAAACGCTGATCCGCTGGGGATAATTGCTTACTTTGTAATCGCTTACATTGGCCAGGGCGGCAGCTTTCTTCACCGCTTCCCCGAGGCCGCCGATGGCGTCGATGAGCTTGTTGTCCAGAGCATCCGCGGCGATGAAGACCCGGCCTTCTGAAACGGCGTCGATGGCCTCCGGTGAGATCTTGCGGCTTTCCATCACGCGCTGGCGAAACTCCGTGTAAACGCCCACGGACTCACGTTTCAGCGAGGCCAGCAGCTCTTCCCCATAAGGCTCGAACACGCTGCCGAAGCCGGCGTATTTGCCGTAGCTGAGGGTCTGGCTGTCGATGCCGAGTTTGTTGCCCAGTTCCACTGCTTCCGGCAGGGCCATGATCACGCCGATGGAGCCGGTGATGGTGTGCGGATCGGCATAAATGTAATCCCCGCCGCAAGATATGTAATATCCTCCGGAAGCGGCGATCCCGCCCATGGAGATCACCACCGGTATCTTCAACGCTTTCACCCTCTGATAGATCAGCTCGGATTCCAGGGCTGAGCCGCCGGGGCTGTTCACGCGCAACACCACGGCCTTGACCGAGCTGTCGTCCTCGATGTCGTCAAGGATGCGGTCCACTTTGTGCGCGCTGATCATTCCTTCGGCGCTGTAACCTTCTGTGGCGGCGATGTTTCCGCTAAGGTTCACCACTGCGATCCGGTTGCCGGAAACCGCTGCGTCGGCAGGGGAGGCGTAATCCGAAAAAGAAACCCGGTCATCATCCCCGATCTTGTACTGGGCAAGCATTTCGTCCCAGGTGAGGGCGGCATCGACGAGGCCGTAGGTTTTGGCTTCTTTCCCGCTGATGAAGAGGTCCTCGCGGTTTTCGTAGATGTCCCGCACCAGGGTGGAATCCAGCCCCCGCGTGCGGCTGATGTCACCCCGCAGCAGTGCGTAGCGGCTTTCCAGCGCGCGGCGGAGATTTGCTTCCGTGCCGGGGCTGAGGGAGGTTTGGGTGTAGGGTTCGCCGGCGCCCTTGTAGTCACCGGATTGCATCACGTGCATCTTAATCCCCAGTTTTTTGAGGGCTTCGCTGTAAAAGAGGATGTTGCTGGATACGCCCTGCAGCAGCAGGCCGCCGGAGGCGGAGGGGTCCATGTAGATCTTGTCCGCCAGCGCGCAGAGCAGATAGTCGCTCTGGCCCAGCATTTCCGCGTGGGCGATCACGGGTTTTCCGCTCTGCTTGAATTCCGCCAGCGCGGCGCCGATCTCGTTCAGGTTTGGATAGTTGATCGCCACGCCCGCGGGTTTAATGATGATGCCCTTCACCTTGCCGTCCTTGGCCGCTTTGCGGATCCGGCTGCTGATGTCCTCAGCGCTCAGGGGGCCGAAGCCCCAGAATTCTGAACCGAGCACCTCGGTGTAGTCCGGCACGCTGCCGGAGGGGTCCAAAACCAGCCAGGTGCCGCCGGATATGGCGGAAGTTGCCGTGGCGGACATGAAAGGCCGCCCGATGAAGTAGCCCGCCGCGAAAGCGCCGATCAGGATGAGCAGCACAAGTCCGCAACCGAGCAAAATGCCAGTGCTTGTTTTCATGGGAAAAACTCCTTGTTTAAAATCGTGTGCGAAAGGGGGTGATTGTAAAAGTGAGTGGCGGAGATGCTGGGATTCGAACCCAGGATACGCGTTTTGCACATATACACGATTTCCAATCGTGCTCCTTCAGCCAGCTCGGACACATCTCCGCGCGTGTGGAACGTCATCTTTTTAAAGCCTCATAATCTGTCAAATCAAATATCAGTGCCGAAAGTGGCGGCAACCCGTGAAAACCATGGCCAGGCCAAGTTCGTCGCAAGCCGCGATCACTTCCGCGTCGCCTTTGGAACCGCCCGGCTGGATGATGGCGCGGATGCCCGCGGCGCACAGGGCGTCGATGGAATCGCGGAAGGGGAAAAAGCCGTCGGAGGCGCACACGGCGCCGCCAAGGCTGTGGCCGAACTTGCGCGCCTTCATCACCGCCAGCTGCAGCGCGTCGATGCGGCTGGTCTGGCCCGCGCCGAGGCCGAACACGCGGTCCGCGCCGGTGAGGGCGATGGCGTTGGAACGCAGCAGCGCGGCCACTTTCCAGGCAAATTGCAGCGCCCTAAGCTCTGCGGCTGCGGGTTCCCGTCTGGTCACCACGCGCCAGGTGGCGGGATCTTCATTCACGAGGTCCCGCTCTTGCAGCAGCCAGCCTTGCAACAGTTGTTTCAGTTCCCAGGGATATTGCCCGGGTTCCAAAACCTGGGCCTCCCAGCGGATCAGGCGCCGGTTCTTCTTTTTGCGCAAAAAATCCAGCACTCCGTCCTCATAATCCGGGGCGATGATGATCTCGGTGAAGATCTGGTTGATCTGCCGGGCGGTTTCCAGATCCAGAGGGCGGTTGAGGCCAACTATCCCGCCAAAGGGGGATTCGGTGTCCGCCGCCAACGCCTTTTGGTATGCGTCCTGAAGCCGCTCCGCGCAGCCGATGCCGCAGGGATTGCAGTGCTTGGTGATCACCGCGGTGGGCGCCGCGAACAGCCGCAAGGCCCGCAGCGTGGCGTCGATGTCCAGTTGGTTGTTGAAAGAAAGTTCCAGCCCGTGCAGCAGGCTCAGCCCGCCCTGGCCTGCGGCGTACAGCGCCGCGCGCTGATGCGGGTTTTCGCCGTAGCGCAAAGTGCTCACGCGGGGCAGGCTAACTTCCAGTTGATCAGGCAGTTCCGGCTCCGAATCAACATCTTCCTGGCCGCCCAGCCAACCGGCAATGGCGGCATCGTAAGCCGCCACGTGCGCGAAGGCCTTGCGCGCCAGACGGATCCGGCTTTCCAGCGGCAGTTCCCCGCTGTTCTGAAGCTGCCGCAAGACGCTGGCGTAATCTTCTGGGTCACAGAGCACCACCACTCCGGCGTGGTTCTTGGCCGCCGCCCGCAGCAGTGAGGGACCGCCGATATCGATGTTTTCGATCAGCTCCTGCCTTGTGGCACCCGCTCTGGCCAGGGTGGCGCGAAAGGGATAGAGGTTCACGGCCACCAGGTCGATGCGTCCGATGCCAAGCCGGGCCAGGGTTTCCAGGTGCTCCGGGTTGGAGCGGTCGGCCAAAATGCCCGCGTGGATGTGGGGATGCAGGGTTTTCACGCGGCCACCCAGGATCTCCGGAAATCCCGTCACGGCTTCCACTTCGCTTACTTCCAAACCTTGCTCCCGCAGATATCCGGCCGTGCCGGAACTGGAGATGATGCTGTAGCCTAGCTCCGCCAGAGCCCGCGCCAGGGCTGCCACTCCGGTTTTATCCGAAACCGAGATCAGGGCTTGTTTTTTCACCCTTCCTCCTCTTCGTCCGGAGCGTCCAGGATCTCCTTCAGCTCGTCCCGGCTGATGAATTTGTCCAGATTGCGCCGCATTTTTCCTTGGCCGTAAACCTCCAAAGTGAGGCGCATCATCTCGCCGGAACCGCTGGGGGGCGGGTCGCCGCGTTTTTTGTTCTCAAACACCGCCACCATCACGATCCCGCTTAGCACGATCAGCCAGTTCACGTAGATCCAGAGCAGGAAGATGGGCAGGGCGGAGAGGGTGCCGTAAAATTTCTGGTAGCTGGTCATGCGCAGGATATAGGTGTCAAACCCGCTTTTCACCAGCATCCAGATCAGCGCGGTCCAAAACGCCCCCCGCACCAGCGACATCCGCTGCACCTTGATCGAGGGCATCAGCGTGTAGAGAAACACCAGCAGCAGAAACTGCAGCACGAACGGCACCAGATAGGTGAGCCAGCGCAGCAGCGGCAGTTTCAGCAGCCGCGAGATCAGCGGCAGCGAGGAACTGGAGATCAGCACCACCAGGATGAACACGCCCAGGATGATGGTGCCCAGAAACTTGATGACCTGGCTGACCAGGTCCTGTTTGGTGTGATACTCCATCTTCAGGATGCGGTCGAAGGAATCGCGGATGGTGCGGAACAGCGAGTAAGAGGAGATGATCATCACGATGAAGTTGATCACGTTGAAGCCGGCCCGGCCTTCCAGCATGCCCTCGATCACGTTGTTCACGGCCAGCGCCGAGGTGGGCATCAGGTTGTTCGAGATCAGTTCGAACACCCTTTCCCGCAGGTTCAAAAAGGGCAAATCCGGC
This sequence comes from Candidatus Cloacimonadota bacterium, assembly GCA_020532085.1. NCBI lineage: Bacteria > Pseudomonadati > Candidatus Cloacimonadota > Candidatus Cloacimonadota bacterium. The sequence continues at coordinate 215,948 of JAJBAV010000001.1, forward strand.
ACGATCAGCAGCAGGAACACCACGAAGGGCACGAAGCCCAGAATGGTGATGTAGGTGAGCGATCCCGCCTCGCGCATCACGCGTTCCCGGCCGATCAGGCGAAACCAGCGCAGCAGAAAATCCCAGAACTCCGCCAGCACCTGCCGGCGCCTGGCCGGTTCGCTCAGATAGCTCCAGAACTTTTTCAGGTCCATCATCGCGGCTTTGCTGGAAGTGCTGACCAGCGCCCAGAGATTGGCAAAAAAACCTGTTTTGGCTTTGTCCCGCATCTTCATTCCTCCCTCAAGGCTTCCACCGGGTCCAGATTGCTGGCCCGCATCGCCGGGCTGAGGCCAAAAACCAGGCCCACCCCGACCGAGACCAGCAGCGCCACCCAGATCATTTGCAACGAGGCCACCACCTGCAGGTCCAGATACGAGCCCACGGCCCGCAGCACCGAAAAGCCCAGAATGATGCCCAGCACCCCGCCCAGGGCGGTGATCAGGATGGTTTGCACCAAAAACTGCGTGAAAATGTCCCGGCGCCTGGCCCCCACCGCGATGCGCACCCCGATCTCGCGCGTGCGCTCCTTCACCGAGGCCAGCATGATGTTCATGATCACGATGCCCCCCACCAGCAGCGAGATCACGGCAATGAGCACGAACACGGCGGAAAAGATCATCGAGCTCTGTTTCATCTGCTCCATCTGCTCCTGCGCCGCGCTCACCTCAAACACTTTCTTGCCCTGCTTGATGTTCAGCACCACGCCCTCCACCTGTTTGCGCAGTTCTTTGGCCGCTTCGGGGCTGGCGGCCTGCAGGCTGAGGCTGTTCACCTTCTGGCTGGGGTCGATCTTGCTGAGCAGCGTGGAAAGCGGCACGAAAGCCCGCTGGTTCATGTATTCCAGCGCGTTGTCCGTGAAGGCGCTGCCGCCGCCCTGCGCGGCCATGTATTTTTTTTCCATCACCCCCACCACCAGCAGTTTCTGGCCGCCAAAGCCCACATACTGGCCCAGCGGATCGCGCGAGGCGAAAAGCTCCTGGGCGGTGGTGCTGCCCAGCACCACCACGTTGTTGTGGTTGTCGATGTCCAAAGTGTTGATGAAGCGGCCTTTGGCCACCTGCCAGTCCTCCACCTTTTCCATGTCCGGAAACACGCCCAGCAGGCTCACCACGAAACCCAGTTCGCCCACAAGCATTTCCTGCGGCTGCAGCTGGGTTTGGGGGTTGAAGGCCTCCACCGGCGGCAGCAGCCCGCGGATCTGGTTGATCTCGCGCAGGCTGAAATTCGGCTCGCCGCCCCGGCTGAGGTCCCAAGCCCAGTTTTGCCGCACCTCCACCTTGTTCAGGCCCCCGCGCTGGCCCATCCAGTCCAGGGTGGATTTGTTCATCCCGTTCACTATGGCCAGCACCACCATGATGCTCATCACGCCCAGGATGATGCCGATGATGGTCACGATGCTGCGCACCTTGCGGGTGAGGATGTCGGCCAGGCCGAGCGAGAGGGATTCAGCCAGCGAGATCGCCATCTTCGATCTTTCCGTCCATGATGCGGATAACTCTGTTGGCGCGGTCCGCCACGGCTTTGTCGTGGGTTACGATGATCACGGTGTTGCCCTGCGCGTGCAGGTTGCTGAAAATTTCCAGAATGTCGCCTCCGGCCTGGGAATCGAGATTGCCGGTGGGCTCGTCCGCCAGCAGGATGGCGGGGTCGTTCGCGATGGCGCGGGCGATGGCCACGCGCTGCCTCTGGCCCCCGGAAAGCTCGGCGGGCTTGTGTTTCAGGCGGTCGCTCAACCCCACGCTGGCCAAAATTTCACGCGCCTTGAGGTTGCGCGTTTTGGGGTCAATGCCGCCATACATCAGCGGCAGTTCCACGTTCTTGAGGATGTTCAGGTACGGCAGCAGATTGAAGGATTGGAACACGAAGCCGATCTTGCGGTTGCGGATCAGCGCCAGCTCGTTTTTGTCCAGCTCGCTCACCAGCACGCCGTCCAGCTGGTACTCGCCGCCAGTGGGCGAATCCAGACAGCCGATGATGTGCATCAGGGTGCTTTTTCCGGAACCCGAGGGACCCATGATGGCCACAAACTCACCCTCCTCGATGCTCATGTTCACGCCGTTCAGGGCGCGGACCTTCACCTTGCCCAGGCTGTAATCCTTGATCAGGTATTTCGTGCTGATTATCATATTTCTCCACTCAGATACGCCATAAATCCATATCTCGCCAAAATGTCAATCAAAAAACGGACTGTCCCTGCGGTGATCCCAAACCAATTTGTGCCGATTCGTGTGATTTGTGGGCTGATATGGAACGCGGAAGGGAACAAAATTCTTGAATTTGTTTAATATGCGGACGAAATGGAACCTGGAAGAGAACAAAATTCTTGAATTTGTGTAATTTGTGGACGAACCCAGCCTGGATCAGTTGTCCGGGGTGAGCAGGTCGATAATCTTGTTCAGGTTCAGGCCCTGGCCCTGGGCCCTGTTGCTCATCAGGCTGGCTTTCACCTTGTCGACCACAAAGTCCTTGAGCAGTTCGACCACGATGTCTTTCACCTTGTCCATGAGGCTGGGGTTTTCCGCCAGATTGCTGGCTGTGATGTTCTTGCCGCGGAGTACGGATTCCAGCAGGTCACCCACCACACCTTCGCCGCCGATGGCGTCGGTGATGGTGCCCAGCAGTCCGTTGTCCTTGGCTGCCGCCGCGCGCTGGGTCTGCGCGCCGCCGCCCAACAGCGCACCCAAAATGTCCATCAAGCCACCGCCGGAGCTTTGCTTTTGCTGTGGCGCTGGCTGCGGTTCAGACTCCTTTTGCCCGCCGCCGAGCAGGCCGCCCAGAATGTCCATCAGGCCGCCACCGGAACTTTGCTGTTGCTGCGAAGCTGGCTGCGGTTCAGGCTCTTGTTGCCCGCCGCCGAGCAGGCCGCCCAGAATGTCCATCAGGCCGCCGCCGGAGCTTTGCTGTTGGTGTGGCGCTGGCTGCGGTTCAGGCTCTTGTTGCCCGCCACCAAGCAGGCCGCCCAGAATGTCCATCAGGCCGCCACCGGAACTTTGCTGTTGCTGCGAAGCTGGCTGCGGTTCAGGCTCCTGTTGCCCTCCGCCAAGCAGGCCGCCCAGGATGTCTGCCAAGCCACCGCCGCCGGAGCCGGACAGGGCGCTCATCATCACGTTCATCACGCCTGAATCTTTGTCCTGATCGGGCGAGATGCCTCTTTTCACCACGCCCAGGATACCGTCGTCATCGTCCGGGGTGTCGTCCCCGGGGGTTATTTCGTCCATCACTTTTTCCACCACTCCTTGCAGGATGGAGTCGGTTAGTTCTTTCGGTAATTTCATGATTACTCCTGTGTTGTCAGTCTGCCCGAATCATAAATGAAATTAGCCTCAGCTGTCAAGGAAAATCGTGCTTGGGGAGTGAAAGGGGTGAAAGTGGTGACGGGGTGACGTGGTGACGTGGTGACGGGGTGAATAACTGCCCCGGGCCGTCATCCCAGCGCAGGCTGGGATCCAGAATAGTTCCGCTGGCGTCGAGCGGTGTAGGAGCATCGACAGTAGGAAACCTCCAGTAGTCCATGCTCACAGGCTCGCTGGACTCCAGACTCTGCCACACTGTCAAAAGACCTGGATTCCAGCCTGCGCTGGAATGACAAAGAGTTCAATCCTTAAGGTGAAAACGCTACAAACGGTGTTACACCCTTTCACCCTTTCACCCCACCATGCCACCCCGACACAGCCTCAAAACCCCCTCTGTGCCTCTGTGTCTCCCCGTCTCTGGGTTGAAAAATCTCTGTCAAAAGACCTGGATTCCAGCCTGCGCTGGAATGACGACTCGGGTTTACCCACCATAAATGGACTTGAGCCATAACTTTGATCCAGAGCGATAGAGTGATCAGGGGATCCCAAAGACGATCTGGAATCGGGGTAATTAGTGTGACTTCGTGAAATCGTGGACAGCTGAGATGATGGGGTTGTGCTCTCTGCGACTCTGTCCCCATGTTTTAAAAATGTGTGTAAATTCGTGAAATTTGTGGACAGACAAGAGACAGAAGCAGAGCCTGGGAGAAGTTTTTGCTTGACAGAAAGCGGAAAGGGCGAAAGCAATGCCAAAAAGGAATAAAATACCACCAATGGCACCCAGAACCTGGCTGTTCGTTTTCTTGTTGCTGCCCGTCCTGCTGGGCGCGCAGAGCCTGAATGACGACTATATGTTCCCCGGCGACGAAGCTTGGGAAGAGCCCACCTATCCGGTGCTAACCAAGCCGGATTTTGATCTGGGTGGGCTTTTGGGCAACATATTGGTGGATGACAACTGGTATTCACAGATCAGATTGCGCCCGGAGGTGGCGATCTGGAAGGTGGGCATCGGCATGGACATCGACCTGCTCTTCGACAGCGAGGGCCGGCTGCGCCGCAAGGGCTGGGAATCCTGGCAGGACGTGGCCAAAAAGATCTTTTACCTGCGCTTTGCCGACCGTCGCGACTCGCTCTACTTCAAGGTTGGCTGCATTCCGGACTACACCCTGGGCCATGGCCTGATCTTCGACGACTATTCAAACATACTGCGCTACCCGGAGGAGAAGCCGATCGGCGGTTATCTGGGTGCCAACACCAACGCCTATGGCTTCGGCTTTGAGATCTACACTCACGACATCAGCAAAAACGAGGTGGTGGCCGGACGAGCCGCCATCAAACCGCTGCTGGGCTCTGGCCTGCCCTTCCTCAAAAACCTTTCCCTGGGCCTGAACCTGGGCGCGGACCGCGATCCCTACGGCAAATACCCCGATGCTGACGGAGACGGCTATCCCGACGTCTACGACAAATTTCCCCACGATCCCGACAGTTGGCTGGACACCGATGACGACGAGGTGCCGGATCAAAGCGACATAGATCTGAACGGCAATTCCGTGCTGGACCATCCCGACCTCAATCCCTATGTCAATGAGGTTTTTCCCAATATCGCGCAGCTCTATCCGGACTATCCCTTCGATACAGCCGTGTTTCCAGATTCCGCGGCCAGCTATGCCGATCCCCGGCCAATGTGGGTTTACAGCGTGGATTATGAACTGCCGATCGTGGACGGCGAGCACTTTCGCCTCAGCCATTATGCCGAATACGCGGTGATGAAGGATCATGGCAGCGGCCTTATCCTGCCGGGCCTGGCCGCGAAATTTTTGATCTTCGACGTCAAGCTGGAATTCCGCAGTTTCACCGATCGCTTCCTGCCGGCCTACTTCAACTATCTGTATGACGAACAGCGCTGCCAGGTGGTCTATTCCGGGATCGAAGGCGCGGACGGACGCCGCTATTACAGCCTGCGCACCAAAGACGAGGACCTGGCCGGGCTGGAATCCAGCCTCGGCTGGTTCGGCTATCTGAAGGGTAACATCGCCAATTTCGCCCACCTCAAGGTGGCCTATCAGGACAAGTTCAACACTGGCGCGACCAAGGGACAATCACTCTGGGCCAAGCTTTCCTTCCTGCCCGAGAAATTCCCCAAGCTCCGCGAAGCCTCGCTCTACTACGCCCAGACCGATGTGGACAGGCTGGACCTGAAAAACTGGCGCAATGCCAACGCCCAGATCAACGGCGTGATCGTTTACGGCTACAACGAATCCTACAACCTGATCTGCAAATACCGGGAATTTTACCAGGACGCCAACGGTGACGGCGCCATCGCCGGCAAGGACGAGATCATCGAATCCCTGAGCCTGGGGATCGAATTTCAGTTCTGACCCGGCAGCATGGCCAGCCAGAGTTCGGCACAGCCGTGCATGCTCAGATCCCGGGAATCCGCGGTTACGAAAGCCGCTTCGCCTGTTTCCAGATCCAAATTTTCACCACCGCTTGAAAGGGTGGCAGAGCCTTCCCCGCAAAAGACGATCAGCGGATCGCGCAATTCATTGTCGACAAGGCTCCAGCCTGTAACCAGCGTTACATTTCTCAGCTCAAACTCCCGCGCGGGGGTTCGGTAAATGCAGCTGAAAGGACTTACCACGTCCTTTTCGACCGGCTTCCCGACGTAGGGCTCAAAATCCAGGATCCGGGCCAGTTCCTCCCCGTCCACGTGTTTGGGGGTGAGTCCACCCCGCAGCACGTTGTCTGAATTTCCCATGATCTCGATGCCCGCGCCGTGCAGATAGGCGTGCGGCACTCCGGCTGCCAAAAACAGCGCTTCGCCAGGGCGTAGCGTGAACAGGTTCAGATAGAGCGGGGCGAAAACCCCGGCATCCTCCGGATAGAATTTTAGCAGCAGCAGGCAGCAGTCCCGGATGGCCGGATCGAGTCCGGAACCATCCTGGAGGGCGCGTTTCAGCGCCGCCAGTGCAGATCGGAGCGGGTCTTCACGCAGGCTGAGCAGTTCCAGGGCCAGGCGCTGAAACCAGTTCCGGTTCTGATGCGTGGCAAACGCAAGATAGCTTTTGAGGCAGGTGGCCAGGCCCGCCGCGCGCAGGTTTTCCGCCACCTCGGACCAGGCCCGGAAACCGCAGAGGGCGGTGAATTCGGTGAGCGCGCAGAGCAGTTCCGGTTTTGCCCGGGGATCACGGTAATTGCGCAGGGGCGAATCCGCTGCCAGGTTCAGGCTGTTTTCCCGTTCCCAACCCAGCCGGGCCTGCGCCGCGGAAGGATGCGCCTGGATCGAAAGCGGACGTTCCGCCGCCAGAACTTTCAGCAAAAAGGGCAGTTGCCCCTCCGCCAGTTCCGCGCCCCGGCCCAGGATCCTGTCCGGAGCGGCGGCGATGAAATCCCTCAGGCTGATCTCGCCCTGAGGCGTGCGCAAACTGGACGATCCCGCGGGATGGGCCCCCATCCACATTTCCGCCACCGGCAGAGCCGGGTCCGGCTCTCTGCCCAGCAGGCGGGGAATGAAGTCCGGCGAGCCCCAGGCGTAGTGCTTGAGCGGATTGTTCAGCTTGTAAAGTCCCATCTTCATCCCCCCAATTTGCCCAGCCGGGACTGCAGCAGCTGCAGCAGCGGGCTGAGCAGGGGAAAGTAGCGTTTGGCCTCGTTCAGGTAGTGGCGGGCTTTGTCTGTGTGTTTTTGCTGGATGAGCAGGCGGATGATCTCTTCGTAGAGCCCCATCGAATAGGGGTTGCGTTCGATGGCGCGTTCCAGCGGCGGGATGGCCAAAGCCGGCGCGCCGCATTTCACGGCGCAATCGGCATAGATGAGCACATGCTCGGTCTGGATCAGGGCGCCGCTGCGGTCGTAGGCGCGGAAAGCGTTCAGGGCCAGCAGCCAGTTTTGGAAATGGGCGTAGGTGAGCCCCTTGAGCAGCAGCAGATGGCGGTGGGGGCCGATCTTGGCCTCGGCCCGGGCGATGTATTGCTGAGCGGCTTCATAATCCTCCACGCGCAGCAGCTGTTCCACCAGCAGGAAATAGATGAAGGGATTGTTGTCGATCACCGTCATCAGGTCCTTCATGATCTCGATGCTTTCGCGGTTCCGGCCCAGATAGGCCAGCGCCAGGGCTTTGTTGTAGCGCACATCCGAGTGGGGATCGCTGATCTGGTCGTAATAGACGATCGCCAGCTGATACTCGCCCTGGGCGAAATAGGTGTTGCCGATGATCAGCTTTAGCTGATTGTCGCCGGGCTTCAGTTTCAACGCGGTTTGATAGCTCTTCACGGCCTTGTCGTAGAGCTGGCGTTGCTGGTAAAAATCACCCAGCGCGATCAAAGGACGCGGGTCCTGGGGATTTTCCCCCGCCGCCCGGATCAGCAGCTGCACCGCGTGGATCCAGTTGGTCTTCATCAGCGCTTCCGCTCGCTGGATCAGGTTTTGCAGGTCACGGTCGCCCATCAGGCGGCTCCCGAACCAATTTGTTCCCGGCAGTCACAGCGGATCACGGCAGTTCCTTGAGGATCTCCTCGATGGCACGCCACAGTTGGGTGTCGCGGCCGGCGATCTCGTCCTCGGGACTGATCTCCACCACAATATCCGGCCGCACTCCGGTGCCTTCCATGTTGGTGCCGTCCAGCTTGTACCAGCCGGAGCCGGGCAACCGCATGGATGAGCCGTCCAGCAGATAATACTGCCAGGTGCCGATCACGGAGCCGCTGGAGGGACGGCCCACCACCTTGCCAAGCTTAAGTTCCTGATAGACAGTGGGAAAGATCTCGCCATCAGAGAAGGAGTTCTCGTCGGCCAGCACGATGCTGGGGCGAGTCCAGGCCCGGCGGGGTTCCTGGTTCTGCTGCCCACTGTAGCGCCGGGAGGTGGAATAGGCGTAGGGCTGCTGGTTGAGCAGGGAAATGATCTGATCGTGCACGTGGCCGCCGGAGTTGCCGCGCACGTCGATGATCAGGGCCTCCTTGTCCGCGTTGTCGCGGAACAGCTCGCGCTGGAAGTTGGCAAAATCGCCGTCTCCCATGGCCGGAATGTGGATGTAGCCCACCCGTCCGCCGGTGCGGTCCTCCACCTCGGCGCGGCTGCGGCCAACCTTGTAGTCGTAGTGCAGGGCGCGGTTCTGGCTCCAGTTCAACCCTTCGGTCACGGCTTCCTTTTCCTCGCCGCTGGCCAAAAAAATCAGCCGGATGCGTTTGCCGGTCTTGTCCGCCAGCAGCGAATCCAGCGGGGTGGTCGGTGTGATCAGGCTGCCGTCGATGTGGGTGAGGATGTCCCCCGCTCTGATGCCGTAAAGCGTTGCCAGGCGTGAGGTAGGATAGACTGTCAGGAGGCGGACCCCTTGGGGCAGAACCTCGCTGTGGTCAAATTCCACCCCCAGCCAGGCGGGCTGTCCCCCGCGCGGGGAATAGCCTTCCCGGCGTGGATAAAACCCTGTGTGGGAAGCGTTCACGTCGCCGATCATCTCATTCACGATGGCGCTGATGTCCTCGATAGAGCGGGCCCGGCTGGCGTAGGGATGATAGAGGTCGTAGAACTCCCGCCAGTTTTGGCCGTGCATGTTCGGATCGTAGAAATTGAGGCCAAACACTCCCCAGACCTCTTCGAAGACCCGGGTGTTTAGCAGGCTGGCGCTGTATGTGTAATCGAATTCGGTGCTCAGTTCACCCTTGCTGCGTTTGTCCAGATCGTGCCAGCGCACCTTGCCGCCCTGCAAATAGTAGAGCTTCTCCCCCACCCAGCGCAGGCTGGAGGCGTCTTTGCCAAGGTCCTGGACCTCCTTGATGTTTTCTCCGAAGATATTGGCCTTTTTCAGCTTGAGGCTGCCCTCCTCCCCATAGCCGTCGGAAACGTAATAAAATGTGCTGTCGCTGATCACGCGCTCCACGCGCAGCCAGCGTTCCGGTTCGCTGAGCACTTCAAACATCCGCTTTTCGATGCCTTCCCAAACGACCTTCAATTCTTGGCGCGGGGCCGGTTCAGCTTCCGCCACCGTGGCCAGGGTGTCCGTTTCCGCTTCTATTGTGATGTCCAGCTCCTGGTCGCTTAGGATCAGCTCCTCACCGTCCTCGCCGGTGGTGGTGCAGAAGATCTCTTTCCAGTTGTCCACCTCAAACTCGTATTCGTCGCGGGGGATGAGATCGAGGCGGTAAATGCCGTTGGATCGGCCCATCAGGATGGAGCGGTCATCGCTGGTCCAGGCCAGGCCGCGGATCCAGGAATCGTCGTTCATGATCTTGCGGTGGGTTCCGGCGGCAAAATCGTAGAGCCAGAGCTCGCGCATCCACACATCCTCGCGGGTGGTGGCGTAAACGGCATAGTCGCCGCTGGAATTGATGGCAAAGTTGCTGGCGATGGGGCGGCTGACTTCCAAGGGACGCAGGTCCGCCAGGCTGGAATCGGCCACCGCGACGCGTCCGCTGAGGCGCTTGTCGCCGTAGCGCACGATCCATTTACCGCTGGGATCACGGGTGAGGCCTTCCACGTCCAGGCTGTCCGCGCCGAACCACTCCACCTGGCTGAGTTGCATCAGGCTGTCGCAGGTTACGCTGTAGAGTTTGTTGATGCCCTTGTCCATCATCTGCAGCACCAGGGTGCGGTTGTCTGGGGAGAAAGCCAGGTCGCCGATGGAGCTTTGGTCGTGGCTGATCTGCTTCACCTCGCCGCCCTTGCGGGGAATGAAGAAGGTGTCGTACTTGTATTTGAAGCCCACCAGCAGGTCGTCGTCCGCTATGGCGAAGGCCTCGAAGTTGTCCTTCATCTTTTCCCGGCGCAGGTCGGGACGCCAGAGGTCCGAGCTGATGTTGATCTCCAGCTTGGCCGCGCCGGAGACGGGATGCCAGCGCCAGATCTCGTTGAAGTGCTCAAACACGATGCGGTCGTTGAGCCTGGCGATGGAAAGGTCGCGCGCGGACCACAGGGGAAAGTTGGTAAGCTGGCGCGGGGCGGCAAAATTGCCGTTGTCCGCCCGGAAGATCTGGAAGCGCTGGCCATCCGAGGCGCAGAAGTAGAGCGCTCCGTCCAGGTGCGAATAGCGCGGGTAGCGCTCGGTGAAGTCGGTCTGGGTGAGCCGGGTGTATTTCTTGCTGGCCAGATCGATGCTCCAGAGCTCGCCGGCGATGCTGCCCCGGTAGCTTTCGCGGTGGGGGTTGCCGTCGCGGTTGAAGACCAGGCTTTGGTTGTCTGGGGACAGGGTGGCATAGCGGTCGCCGATCTCGGCCAGCAGCACGGGCCGGCTGCCGTCCAGCGGCATCCGGAAAAAAGAGCTGCCAAAACTGGGGCTGTAACGTGTGCAGAGCAGGCTTTGGCCGTCGGCGAACCAATCGCTGATGGTGAGGCTTTCCCGGCTGAGGGGCCGGGTGGCCCCGCTCTCCGGCTCGATCAGATAGGGCAGCGTGAGGCCTTCGCGGTTGGAGTTGAAAGCGATCCAAGCTCCGTCCGGAGACCAGCTTGGCCCCCATTCCCCCGCCTCGGTGGCCGTCAGCCGGCGCGCTTCGCCACCGTTGTACGATACCAACCACAGGTCGTTGTCATAAACAAAGCACACCTGCTCTCCGTCCGGCGAGATGGCCGGATCGGAGGCGAACTCCGGCTCCAGGGCCCAGCCCAGGGCGGCCGCAAGCGCCAGGATCACCATAAATAAATGTTTCATGTCCTCTGTCCTTTAATCTTTTTCCCAGATCTCCAAGCCGTTTTGCCGGCGCTGGAGATAGTATTCGTGTTTCAGGATGCGTGCCCTCACGGGAGGATGCACCTCGCCCAGCACGCGCAGGCCCAGCCTCTGGTCGCCCGGGCGGTTTAAAAAAGTGTTCAGCTGGCCGTCAAGCTCTGCCTCGCAGGCCTTGATCTGCTCGTTCAGGGCGTCGATCTGGCTTTGGTTATCGCCCGGCGCGTCTTTCAGCCGGATCAGTTCCCGCGTCATCTGCATCAGCAGCGCTTTGTGATAGGGCCCGATGGTGATCTCCACCCGGGTTTCGCTGCCGGCCGGATCGCCCAGTTCATGCAGCATCAGGTTGCCGCCGCATTCCGCCTGTCCACCGCGCAGGAAGCCGTTTTCAGTTTCCAGGCCGCCGTCGGCCACGATCTCGCAGCCTTCCACGCTGTCCTCCCAGCGGATCCTGCCCCGGCACAGCACCCGGGAGGCCTGGATCCCTTTGCAGCTAAGGTTTCCGCCCACCTCCACCCCCGGCTGGCGGCAGTTGCGGATCTCGCCGCTGAGGCTCAGGTCGCCCCGGCAGCTCAGCGTGGCGTTGCTCAGGTCGCCCCGCAGTTCCACGTTCCCGGCACAGAAAAGCGAGCTGTTGCCGAGGCTGCCGCGGATCTCCAGGTCCGCCGGAGAGCGCAGTTCGTCCGCGGCGTCTTGGATGTCGCCCTCCACCACCAGTTTTTCCACCACTCCGATGCGGCCGCTCTCATCCACGCTCACAAAACCTTTGCGTTCCGTAACGAAACGGCGCCTGTCCAGGCTGAAGGTAACGTTGTCGCCGGCCACCAGTCCCGCGGCTTCCAGGTCGAATTCCTCGTCCTGCAGCATTTCGCCGTAGATGTCGTAGATGGAGCCCTGGCGGTCAAAAATGTTGCTGTTGTAATCCGCGATCACGGTACCGGCTTCGATGCAGGTGAGGCTGGCCAGTTCCTCCGGGCGCACGCGTCCGCTGAAGTTTTTGGCCTGATCGAGGTCGAAAAAGTAGTTCAGCTTGCTTTCGCCTTTCACGCGGTTGCACATGGCCACAGGAAAGGCCACGTCGAAATCCTTTTCCAGGCCGTGTTTGCGCATGTATCTGGCGGCTTCTTCAAAGCCTGTTTTGATGCCGGCTTCTTCGATCAGGTCCAGGATGTCCTGCTCGTCGGTCAGCCTGCCGCCGGAGCGGATGGTCAGCCAGGCCGAAAGCCTGTCATCACGCAGCTCCAGCCTCAGGGTGCCGGCCCGGTTGGTGAGGGTCTTACTCATGTTCAATTCCGATAATGTTCATCTGGCGGTTGCGGGTGCCGTCCCGCCGGTAGGAATGATGCACAGCCGATTCCAAAGTGCAGGCAAATTGCTGCTCAATGTTGTAAAAGGGGATCCCGGCCGCGATCAGCTGCCGGAAAATGGCCAGGCGCAGGTCAAGATGGCGAAATCCAGCCGGATCCGCGGCGCAGCCCATGGCTTTGAGGCTGGCGTTGAAACTTTCCCAAGTTGCCGCGTCCACCTCATAGTGCCGCGCGCAGATGCCGGCGCCAATGTGGGCGGTGAGCTCGGCGGGCCTGATGCCGAAATGCTTCTCCAGCGCTCGCACGGCCTTGCCGGCGATGTTCAGCCGGGTGCCTTCGCGGCCGCTGTGGATGGCCGCCACGGCACGGTTTTGGGCGTCTGTCAGCAGCACGGGATAGCAATCCGCGGTGCGGATCAGCAGATACTGCCCCGGCAGCTTGGTGATCAGCGCGTCCGCTGCCGCGATCTGGGGATGCCGGCCCCAGCCCGCGCCGCTGTCTTGATCCGAGCAGATGTGGATGCCGTCACCGGCGATCTGTTCCGCGATCACGGTGCTGGAGGCGGGGATCACTTTGTCCCCGATCCGGATATCACCCTGGTCCCGCATCACACCGCGATAGTCCGGGGTTTTTTCGCCCAGGTGCAGCCAGGTGTTCATCCTTCCACCCCGGGGTATTCCACCGTCACTTTCAACGGCCGGTAGATCTCGGTGTTGTGGTTGGTCACCAGCATGCGCATGATGTGCTTCATCAGCTGCGGGATCTTGCGCAGCGCGTTCAGCGACCACAGCAGGCAAATGCCGGCGGCGATGCTCAGCGCTGTCTGCGGCCCCAGCCTGCGGGTGAGCGAACCGATCAGCAGGCTGCCGAAGGGCATCACAGACTGGAAGGTCATGGTGTAAACGCTCAGCACCCGGCCGCGCATGCCTGGATCGGCCACGCTTTGCAGGATGGTGTTGGTGGAGCTCATCTGCATGGTCATGCCCAAGCCGATGAAGACCATGAACAGCAGGCTGAGCGGAAGGCTGCGGCTATGCGCCAGGCCGATCAGCGCCAGGCTGGCCACGCAGCCCAGTCCCGCCGTGATGAAGGGCAGGCCTTTGATGGTTTTGCGCCCCGCCATGTAAAAGGCGCTGGCCAGGGCCCCGATCCCGGCAAAGGTCAGCAGCAGGCCCTGCGTGCCGGCATTGCCTTTCAGCACGTCGCGCGCGAACACCGGAATGATGGAGCCGTAGCTCATGGCGAAGAGCATGAACACGCTCAGGTTGGCGATCAGCCAGCGCACCGGCAGGCTGCGCCAGGAATAGCTCCAGCCCTCTTTGATCTTGCTCAGGATGGGCGCGCCGGTGGGTTTCAGGGCCGGATAGCTGATCCGGATGGCCAGCAGCGAGGCGATCACCGCCAAATAGGAAACGGCGTTGATCAGAAAACAGATGCCTTCGCCGAATGCCACGATCATCGCCCCGCCGATGGAGGGCCCCACCAAGCGGGCGGAATTGAACATGGCGGAGTTGGTGGCGATGGCGTTGGGCAGCAGGCTGCGCTTGGAAACCAGGTCCAGCACGAAATTTTGCCGGAAGGGCGCGTCAATGCCCTCCACGATCCCCTGCCACAGCGCCAGCACGATCAGCGGCCACCAGCGCTGCGCGTTGATGTATCCGCTCAGCACGCCCGCGGCCAGCAGGCTGGCCTGCAGCATGAAGAGGGATTGCGTGAGGATCAGGGTTTTGCGCCGGTCCCAGCGGTCCGCCCAGGCCCCGGCGAAGGGACTCACGAACAGCGAGGGGATCATGCTCAGAAAAGCGATCAAACCCAGCAGGAATGCTGAATTCGTCAGCCGGTAGATGAACCAGCTCATGGTGGTACGCTGCACCCAGGTGCCGATCACGGAAAACAGCTGCCCGGAAAAAAAGAGGCGGTAGTTGCGCACGGTGAGGCTGATGAAGCGCTCCCGCGTTCTGCTCAGCAGCCAGTTCATCGCTTTGACCGCCCCACCTCGCGCCAGGCTCATACCGGTTTTCCGCTCCCCTTCGCTCAAGCCTGACCGGAGGGCGATTCTACCGTTTCCGGCCTCTCGCTGTGCTCGAAACGCATCTCTTTGGCCTTGTTGAATTTGGCCAGCACCTGCTCCCGGTCTTCCCCGCCGATGTCGGCCAGCACAAATTCAAAGATCTCTTCGGTGCCCAGGGTTTCCTTTTCAAAGAGCTCGGCGGCCAGCTTTTCCAGCAGCCCGCGCCGCTTTTTCAGGATCTCCAGCGCCCGATCGTAGGCGCGGGAAATGAAGCCGCGGATCTCGCTGTCCACCAGCTGCGCCGTCTCGTTGCTGTGCGTGTCGCGGCCGATGAGTTCCTTGCCCAGATACACTTCGCCCTGCTCCTTGCCGATGGTCATCGGCCCGAAGGCTTCGCTCATGCCCCAGGAGCAGACCATCTTTTTGGCGATCTCGGTAACCCGCTCCAGGTCGTTGCCCGCCCCGGTGGTGAGTTCGCCGTAAACGATCTCCTCCGCGGCGCGTCCGCCCAGGATCTCCGTCATGATCTGTTCCAGATAGCCGCGCGAATAGCCGGTCTTGTCGGTCTGCAAAAAGTGGGTGGCGCCGGCCGTGAAGCCGCGCGGAATGATCGAAACCTTGTGCACCGGCTCGGTCTTGTCCTGAAAAATGGAGGTCAGCACGTGCCCGATCTCGTGGATGGAGGTGAGCTTTTTGTCGTCTTCGGGGATCACCCGGCTCTTCTTTTCCTTGCCCAGGGTCAGCTTGTCCTTGGCTTCCTCAAAATCGCTCATGTTGATCTTCTGCTTGTTGTAGCGCGCCGCGATCAGGGCCGCCTCGTTCACGATGTTGGCCAGGTCGGCCCCGCTGAAGCCCGGCGTTCCGCGGGCGATCAGCTCCAGATGCACATCCTCGGCCAGCGGCACCTTGGCCGCGTGCACTTTCAGGATCTCCGTGCGGCCCTTGATGTCGGGCAGGTCCACCGTCACCTGGCGGTCGAAGCGGCCCGGACGCAGCAGCGCGGGGTCCAGGATGTCCGGCCGGTTGGTGGCCGCGATGATGATCACCGCTTCGTTGGGCTCAAAGCCATCCATCTCCACCAGCAGTTGGTTCAGCGTTTGCTCGCGTTCGTCGTGCCCGCCGCCCAGCCCGGTGCCCCGGTGCCGGCCCACGGCGTCGATCTCGTCGATGAAGGTGATGCAGGGCGAATTTTTCTTTGCTTGGTCAAACAGGTCACGCACCCTGGCTGCGCCCACGCCCACGAACATTTCCACAAAGTCCGAGCCGCTGATGCTGTAAAAAGGCACCCCCGCCTCGCCCGAAACGGCCTTGGCCAAAAGCGTCTTGCCCGTGCCGGGACGCCCCACCAGCAGCACTCCGCGCGGGATGCGGCCGCCCAGCCTTTGAAACTTCTTCGGGTCCTTCAAAAACTCCACGATCTCCTGCAGCTCCTCCTTGGCCTCGTCCACCCCGGCCACATCCTTGAAGGTGATGTTGCTGCGGCTGCCTTCGTGCATGCGGGCCCGGCTTTTGCCAAAGCTGAAGGCCTTGGCGTTCTGGTTGTTCATGCCCCGCATCAGAAACCACCAAAACCCGATCAGCAGCACGAAGGGGATGAGGTAGGAAAGGATCCCCACCCAGCGCGGCGGCTTTTTGGTGATCACTTCCACGTTTTGCAGCCTCAGCTGGTCGATCAGGCTGGGATCGTCCACCGGCGGCAGCAGGGTGTGGAATTTCTTGCCTGCTTTGGTCTCGTAAACTATGTCCTGTTCCGTGAAGGTCACCGTCTTCACCTGCTGTTTTACCAGAGCGCCGGTGAACTGCGAATAGCTCGCTTCGCCGATCTGCTCCTGGCCGCTGAACCAGCTGAACACCATCAACGCCACCAGCATCATGATCACGATCACGAAGGTCCAGGAAACCGGCGCCTTGGCCGGCTGCCGCAACGGGCCCGGCTGCAGGTTGCGTTGCGTCTGCGGCGGTGTTTGGGACCGTTTGGGTCCGTCTTTCTCGCCCGGCTTTTTCCGTTTCAGCAGGAAAATGCGCACCGCGCTGATGATGGTGATGGTCACCAGGGCGACCACGAACCACAGCAGCAGGTCCGAAAACTGTTGCGCCACCGGGCTGCTTTGAGCCACTTTAGCCGGAGCGTCCTCAACGGCCAGGCTGTCGGCTGCCAGGGCGCCGCTCAGCGCCAGCAGCTTCAGGAGGATGGCTGTATGTTTCATGAATAGATCTCTTCCTTCAGGATGCCTATGTAGGGCAGGTTGCGGTATTGGGAGTTGAAATCCAGCCCGTAGCCCACCACAAATTCGTTGCCGATCTCGAAGCCCACATAGTCGAAACCCACCTCCAGCTTGTGCGCCGCCGGTTTGTCCAGCAGCACGCAGACCTTCAGGCTGGCCGGCGCGTGCTTGCCCAGATAGTCCTTGATGTATTGCAGCGAGAGTCCGCTGTCCACGATGTCTTCCACCACGATCACATGCCTGCCGGTGATATCCACGTCGATATCCTTGCGGATCTTCACCACGCCGGAGCTGGAGGCCTCGGCGCCGTAACTGGAGATGGCCAGAAAGTCGATCTCCAGGGGGATGGTGATGCTGCGGCAGAGGTCGGCCAGAAATATGAAGCCGCCTTTCATGATGCCGATCAGCACCGGCACCGTGTCCTTATATTCGCTGGTGATCTGGCTGCCGATCTCCCGCACCCTTGTCTGGATGCGGTATTCGTCCAGCAGCACCGCCACCAGGTCGCAATTCATCTCATTCATTTTCCTCTCCTGTCTTTTTGCGGCTGGCCGCCCGCCGGGGCCTGGCCTTCAGGTTTTCCGCCGCTATTTTCAGAAAGCGCGTGCTGCCGGCGTCCAGCGCCACCCGCGCGTCGATCCGCTGCCCCGCGATCCAGATGATCTTGGTCCCGTCGTCCAGCACCGGCACCAGATCGCGCTCGTATTTGCCCACCTTGGCGTTGATCAGAAAATCCTTCAGCTTCACCAGGCGGTCCAAACCCAGCGGCATGAACCTGTCGCCCGGCCTGCGGCTGCGGATGCTGAACGGCCAGTTGATCTTGTCCGCGTCCAGATAAACGTTCAGGGCGTCTTCCTCGCGCCGGGGCGGCAGCACCTTCAGCAGTTTGAAGGTGAAGCGGTGGTCGCCCCAAACGGCCCGCGCCCGGTCTTCCGTAACCACCACGGGCTCCGGAACCGGCGCTGCCACGCTGGCCCGCTCCAAACTCAATTCAGTGTAAACTTTTCTGGCGATCAGTCCCCGGCCCAGCTGGATCTGCTTGCTGCCGCCGGATTCCAGCAGGTCCAGGATGTCCTGGAAATGGCGGCTGAAAAAATCCCTCCCGCTGCCGCTGAGGGCGCGCGTGAGCTCTTTCATGATATGGTATTGCTCCAGCCGCGTGCAGCGCCTGAAAGCCGGGATGGAGACGGTGATCCGCTCCGGTTCCTGCTCCAGGGTGATCTTCTTGGTCAGCGACTTCACCCGCTGCAGCACCAGCTCCTCCGCCTGCGCGAAGATCAGGGCTTGCTCACCCAAACTGCTGGCGACGCGCGGATTCAGCTCTTTGGCCACCAACGGCAGCAGCGTGTGCCGCACCCAGTTGCGCTTGAAACTCTGGTCCGCGTTGCTGGCGTCTTCGCGCCAGGCGATCTTTTGCTCTTGCAGCAGTTCCACCAGTTCCCGCTTGTCAAAGCAGAGCAGCGGATGCGCGATCCTGCCGCTGCGGGGACGGATCCCGGCCAGGCCGCTGAGGCCCGCGCCGCGAAAGAGATTCAGCAGCATGGTCTCGCTCTGGTCGTTGTTGTGGTGCGCGGTCACGATCAGGTCGAAACGGTAGGCGTCCAGCACCTCTTCAAACACCCCCAGGCGCTTTTGCCGCGCCCGGTTTTCCAGGTCGCCGCCAGCGGCCAGCTTCACCTTGCGCACTATCAGCGGCACGCTCAGTTCCTGGCACAGCCCTTTCACCAATTCAGCGTCCGCCGCGCTCTCCGCCCCGCGCAACTGATGGTCCACGTGCACAGCCAGCAGAGTGAGCTGACGCAGGCCGCGCAAACGCGCGAACAGCAGCAGCAGCGCCACCGAGTCCGCCCCGCCCGAAACGCAGAGCAACAGCTTCGCCCCGGCGGAAAAGATCTGCTGATCCCGCACGTAACTGTCTAATCTTGCAATGGCTTGTTCCAGCCTGGGCATCTCCACTCCTGCCGCATTATTCTTAGTAAGCAAGCCTTTTTGCAACCGCTCTGCTTGTCAAGTCCCTTTTTCCGCGCGCGCGTGCACTATATATTGGTTCCCGCAGATTTTCGCAGAAAAAAGCGCGGATTCACGCGGATAAGAATAGGTCGCGGAAAAGCACGGAAAAAGGGAAAGCGTGGTCAGAAAAAGATGAAAGAACACGGGATCTAATCCGTATAATCAGTTGAATCCGTTGAATCCGTAGGGAAAGAACAGGTCGCGGAAAAGCACGGAAAAAGGGAAAGCGTGGTCAGAAAAAGATGAAAACACACGGGATCTAATCCGTATAATCAGTTTAATCCGTTGAATCCGTAGGGAAAGAACAGGTCGCGGAAAAGCACGGAAAAAGGGAAAGCGTGGTCAGAAAAAGATGAAAACACACGGGATCTAATCCGTATAATCAGTTTAATCCGTTGAATCCGTAGGGAAAGAACAGGTCGCGGAAAAGCACGGAAAAAGGGAAAGCGTGGTCAGAAAAAGATGAAAACACACGGGATCTAATCCGTATAATCAGTTGAATCCGTTGAATCCGTAGGGAAAGAACAGGTCGCGGAAAAGCACGGAAAAAGGGAAAGCGTGGTCAGAAAAAGATGAAAACACACGGGATCTAATCCGTATAATCAGTTTAATCCGTTGAATCCGTAGGGAAAGAACAGGTCGCGGAAAAGCACGGAAAAAGGGAAAGCGTGGTCAGAAAAAGATGAAAACACACGGGATCTAATCCGTATAATCAGTTGAATCCGTTGAATCCGTAGGGAAATAAATTCGTGTAAATTCGTGTAATTCGTGGACAAATCACTCTGCTTTTGCTCTGTGTTCTCTGTGTTAACGTAAAACCGTTAATCCGTTCAATCCGTTGAATCCGTAGGGAAATAAACTCGTGTAAATTCGTGTAATTCGTGGACAGAAAAGAACGCGGATGACGCTGATAATCATGATTTTCGCGCAAAAGAAAATCTTTCGGATTCGTAGAGTAAGGAATAGGTCTAGGAATAGCGCGGAAGCGCGAAACAACTTAGCCCAGGGTGTAGCGTAGCGGAACCCTGGGATTGGAGGCAGCACAGGATAAATACAAGCCCCGTCAGGGCCGACACAAACGATTACCATATAACATGTTGGCTATGTGTGTGTCGCCCCTGGCGGGGCTGCAAGATTCTACCTGCGCAAATGACCCGGGGTTGCCACCCCGCGCTAAATTGTTTCGCCCGCCGGGCTTCGTTGAATCCGTGGAAAGAGAACGGCGCGCAGATTCAAACATCATCCAAAGTCTGTACTCTGTGTTACTCTGTGTCCTCTGTGCCTCTGTGTTAGACTAATCCGTACAATCCGTTAATCCGTTGAATCCGTAGGGAAAGAAATTCGTGTAAATTCGTGTAATTCGTGGACAAATCACTCTGCTTTTGCTCTGTGTTCTCTGTGTTAACGTAAATCCGTTAATCCGTTGAATCCGTTGAATCCGTAGGGAAAGAAATTAGTGTAACTCGTGGACGAAAACAAAACGCCCCGGACAAAACCGGGGCGCGTATATCAGTATGGTTACTGAACTTATTTGACGATGACCATCTTCTTGGTCTGGTTCATGCTCTGGGTGGAGAGTTTGTAGAAGTAGATGCCGCTGCCGCAGGCATTGCCTCTGCTGTCTCTGCCGTTCCAGTTGACCATGTGGTTGCCTTCGGTGAGGCTCACGGTCTTCACAAGCTGACCCTGGACGTTGTAGATGGTGAGGGTTCCGGTGTCGCCGGCTTTCAGGGAGACTTCGATGTTGGTGCTGCCGTTCGCCTTGAAGGGGTTCGGGTAGGCATTGCGCATCTCGGTCACTTCAGGAAGCACGGGCGGTACGTTGCCGGTGACGGTAACGCTGACCGGACCGTGGAAGCTGCTGCTGTTGTAATCAACTGCTTCCAGCCAGTAGTAGTAGGTTTGGCCGATCAACACGTCGTCGTCCACCACAGTGTAGTTCTGGGTGCTGCTGGTGTTGGTGGCGGGGATCATCGGGTTGTCGATCAGTTCGGAAGTGCTCTGCTCGGCGCTGGTGTTGCGATAGACGCGATAGCCCATCATCTGGGTTTCGGTCTGGCTGGTCCAGCTAAGCTGCACGTAGAACTGGCCGGTGAGCGTGGCGGTGAAGCTGCTCAGTACGACAGGGGTGGGGCCGTCTTCCCAGTCGCCGTAGAAGGTGCTGTTCGGCAGGTTCTCGGTCATGGTCTCCACTGTCTGCACCACATTGATCGGATCCCAGACATTGTAACCGGCAGCGGTTACATAATAGGTTCCGGCGCCGGGATAATCTCCGGGGCAGGTGAAGGTGTAGGTGCCGTTGACGATGGTGGTGGCAACCACGGTGGGAGGATTCACGCCGTCGTCGAACCAGATGGAGGCGCCTTCGATCGGAGAGCTGGTGTTCAGGTCAAGCACGAGCACTGTCCAGGTGTAGATCTGCTGGCGGTCGAAAACGATGGTGGCGGGGGCGTATTCCTTGGTCTGGGCCCAGGTGCTGGCATCAACGATCCATTCTTGCGGGCACCAGGCAAAGCCGGTGACGTTTTCGAGGGTGTAGGTGCCGTACAGGGCGGCCTGGTCTTCGCTTTCGAATGTCCAGGGGGTGAACTGGCCGGTGGGAACTTCATCCTTGATGATCTCGTAACCGGGTTCATCCACGCCAAGATAGGTGGAGGCCACAGTCAGCTGATATACAGTTGTCTCGGTCCAGACGAATTCCTGGGAGAAAACCCAGTTGTTATCGTTATCAGCCACCCATTCGGTGTCCGCATCGATGGTCAGGGACGCGGGGGTCCAATAACCAGTAGTTGAAACATCCGTGGGGGTGTAGGTGCCGTAGATGTCGGCGGGATCGGTCACAGGGCCCAAGGTCGCCGGGGTGATGTAACCCGCGGGAACGGTGGTCATGTACACGGTGTAGGTGGGTTGATCCTCCTCGAGCAGCATCCACATCATGTCCGGAGCATAGAGGTTGATAACCGCTCTGCCGCCTTTGGAACGGGCAAGGAAATCGCCGGTGGTGAGTTCCACGGCTTCCCAGTAGTAACCTGTGGGGGCAGGGGTCAGCATCTGATAGGCGCCGTCGATGGCGTTTTCAGGCACGGATTCCTGGGTTTCGTCAACCACCTGGAAACCGGTGGTGCCGCCCGGGACGGTGTAGCTGCCGGCGGGACCCTGGACATTCCAGTTGGCTTTGCCGGTGTAGGTGCCTTCGTTGACTTTCAGGGTTACATAGTAGTTGTAGTAGTCAACTTCGGTCCACACAAATTCCTGGTTGTACACCCAGTTGTCGCCGTCGGCAACCCAGGGGGTGTCAGCGTCGATGGTCAGGGACGCGGGGGTCCAGTAACCGGTGGCTGACACAGCAGTGGGGGTGTAGGTGCCGTAGATGGTGGTGACGTCTTCGCTGTTAACGGGTCCCAGGGTGGTGGGGGTGATGTAACCCGCGGGAACCGTGCTCATGTTCACCGTGTAGGTGGGGCCGGGTTCATCTAGCTCAACAGGTGCGCCAGGATACGTAATCGATCCGGGGGGTCTTCCCCACCAAATTGTTCCCGTTCCTTCAGGAATGGTAATTACAGTAGAGCCTTCAGCTGCTGGTGTTGTCCTTGTTACGGTGAAGTTAACAGTTGCGCCGACGGTCCAAGTTTCTCCCATATTCCCCAACTGGATTTTAGCGTACATATTGCCGCCGACAAAATAGTACCCAAAATCTGGAGATACATCATTGTACGTATTTGCGTTCCAACTACAAGTAGCTGTGAAATCGAGGACTGCCATATCATTCGGTAATGGTACCCAAGGGTCCGCGTCCTCAACTAAACAAACGTACAATATTCTGGGTTCAGCCGCAAATAATCCCGCCGTCAAAAGAAGCAGGGCAAAAACGAGTAATGTTAATTTCTTCATGCTATCCATCCTTTATTTATTTTGTTTTGAAAGACGAACCAAATCCAGTTGATTTGCTTCCAGGCCATGTTGTGGCAGCAGTACTGTTCAACGTTAATGGATCTCCGATCGCTATTGCATGGGTTCCGCTCCACTCCATAAAGTCGGGGTCATATGAAATTGACGCCCATGAATGTGTGGAATTAGTGTACCAAGCTACAGCAATAATATTTCCAACTTCATCGCCCAACTCTTCGGCAGTACCAAGATCTGAGCGATCCAAAGGAACATAAATCCGGTTGTTGCCAGCATATATTCCAAACGTAATCGCGTCTGACGGTGTGCCTAGGCTATAGAAATCGAAGTTGGACAGTGAGTTAAATGTCATGCAGCCAGCGTTGTTCAAAGGCATGGTACCGCTCCACTCTGCGAAGTCAGCGTCATAGGATATACTCGTCCATGTTTGACCAGAGTTTGACCACATCGCAATGGCTCCAAAGTTCGCAATATAATCAACCACTGATCCCTCAGCAGTTGTTGCTTCACCCATCGGATACGCAACGTAATTGTTACCAGTGTAGCAAGGATACTTGACGTATCCAACCACGTTGGACGGGTCTGATTCGACCGCTGCCAGCATGCCAAAGGCAACCAGGAGCAGCAGCGGCAATATTAATTTCTTCATAACATTCCTCCATGAGAATGATATATTAAAGATTCGCTTTGGTTTTCCGGCCGGGTTAATGGGGCCGGCCAACCGACGTTGAAAGTTTTCCGGATCTTTTTCAGATGCCGGGTTTGATCTTGAAGACCTTTTCATTCATCGCACATTACACTCTATAAAAAAAGCTACTTTGTTACGTTGGACACTCTGGCCGGATTGCGAAATCCTGTCAAGCAGAATTTTTTGTTTTTGAGGTTACTTAGAAACATCTAAACTACTGATCTTGTCAACCCCTTGTTTGACAAGCTTTTGTCTGTGGCGAATTATCTACAGAAATCAGCAGGGATATATTACTGGTTTGCGTGATTGTCTGAAAGTTCTAAACTGTCACGCCAGACCTCACAAGGCACTTACCCGTTCTGTCTAACCGTCATGATCGCAATCTCCGATTGAGCCCTTTTCCCATTCAAGAACCAAGGCACTTCAATTCTCTTAAGGGATTTGCTTGACAACTTGTACATAGGTAAATTGTGTGTATTTGCCTTTCGTTTGACTTTTGGAATCGCAAAAACTCGTCGAAGGTTAGACGCACTTTTTTGGGAGTAACAATGAGAAACAAGTGGCTTTTGACCGTCCTTATCATGATCGCTTGCCTGTCCCTCTGGTCTCAGTCGAACAAGCCCAGGGTCTTGTACGTTCTTATCTGTGAAGCCGATGGAGGTTCGTTATTAAATGACACCAGCAAATTGAGATTTTTTGCCTCCTTGTTCAACGTGACCAGAGATAGCAACTACTATGACTTTGGATACTACCATGCAGGAGGTAACCTTTACGCCAAAATACAACTGGCTAACTTTGATACCGAATGGTATCCTGGCGATGTTGTTAAGCTTGAGTTTACCAGACAAGACACGTTGTATACTCATGGATTAATTGAGATCGTTGTTCCGGAGGGCACTGAAACCATTTGGTGGGGACGGCCAAACACACAAGGAAAAGACTATCCTGGCGAACCTGTCCGCCTATACCCTTTTATTTTGAATGTTGAAGCGCAGGATCCTGGCATCCCGGTACTCATCAATGGCAAGGCTACAGCTTTGGTTACCGGCACTCCCGTTACCGCCAAAACCAAAGATGACATCACCGGCATCTTTTCCCTGGCCCCGCCTCCATCCGGTTGGCGCTGGGAGCCATCCAAATATGTCCTCACCCCGCGGGATTTTGAGTTTTCGGAATCCGCCTCCACCGACGCCGAGGGCGTGTCCCGGCCTGGCTGGGCGCGCACCCTGGAGTTTCGCTTGGTCCCGTCGGATCCGGAAGGTTAACGTCCCCGTTAACCTGGCTCCGCAGGAGCCATCAGAATACCTATCATAACTTACAAGGCTTAGATTTTACCGCAGATCAGCGAAGCCCTCAAGGCTTTTGGTCGACGGGGACGTCGACCTTCCGGAATACATGCCTACCATCTCATCAGCGGCGACATATCAAGATGTAATCCGGAAGGTTAACGTCCCCGTTAACCTGGCTCCGCAGGAGCCATCAGAATACCTATCATAACTTACAAGGCTTAGATTTTACCGCAGATCAGCGAAGCCCTCAAGGCTTTTGGTCGACGGGGACGTCGACCTTCCGGAATACATGCCTACCATCTCATCAGCGGCGACATATCAAGATGTAATCCGGAAGGTTAACGTCCCCGTTAACCTGGCTCCGCAGGAGCCATCAGAATACC